>JAOPWT010000472.1 GCA_025965555.1 Mycobacterium sp. | reverse complement strand
CTGTGCTGATGAACTTGCCTGCAGGCAACTTCGACCCGACATTCGTCGAGCGGCCAGAGGACTTCGACTGCTCTCGTAGCAGTCGCGGACACCTGGGCTTCGGCTACGGCGTGCACCAGTGCCTCGGCCAGAACCTCGCGCGCGTCGAGATGCAGGTCGCCTTGTCGACTCTCGCGCGGCGGCTGCCCGACATGCGTCTGGCCGTCCCCGCCGACGAACTGAAGTTCCAGAACGACAAGGAGATCTACGGCGTCACCGAGCTCCCGGTCACCTGGTGACGACCGTCCATCGGCCGCTAGATCTCGAGTACCGTCGGCACGATCATCGGCTGGCGGCGGTACTTCTCGCCAACCCACTTGCCGATGGCGCGTCGTGCCGCCTGCGCGATGCGGGTCGGGTCCGTCACCTTCTCCGCGGCAAGCGACTGCAACGCTTCCTCGACGAGGCGGGTGACGGGCTCGAGCGCCTTGGGGTCCTCGGAGAAGCCCCGCGAATGCAGGTGCACCGGGGCCGCGGCCTTGCCCGTGCCCCGATTCAGCACGATGGTGACGGCGATGAAACCCGATGACAGCGTGAGTCGTTCACCCAACGTGGCGTCGCCAACGTCACCGGTGACGAGCCCGTCGACGAACATCTTGCCGACCGGCACCGCACCGGCGATCGTGGCTCGGCCCGCGACGAGATCGACGCTGACGCCGTTCTCGGCCAAGACGATGTTCTCCTCGGGCACGCCGGACTTCACCGCAAGTGCGGCGTTGGCGCGAAGATGCCGCCAGGTGCCATGCACCGGCATCACGTTGCGCGGCCGGACTCCGTTGTAGAGGAACAGCAGTTCGCCTGCGTAGGCGTGACCCGAAACATGGATGCGCACTTGACCGTTCGTGACGACGCGGACGCCGATCTTGGCCAGCGAGTCCAGGACGCCGAAGATGGCCTCCTCGTTACCGGGGATCTGCGACGACGACATGATGATGAGATCACCGCGGGTGAGCGTGATGCTGCGATGCTCGCCACGCGACATCCGCGACAACGCCGCCATCGTCTCGCCCTGAGTTCCCGTGGTCACCAGCGTGACCCACTCGGGCGGCAGCATCTCGGCGGCGGCGATGTCAATCACGTCGTCATCGTCGACGGTGAGGAAGCCAAGGTCCTTGGCGATTCCCATGTTGCGCACCATCGACCGGCCGACGAACGACACCTTCCGGCCCAGCGCGACCGATGCGTCGATGATCTGTTGTACGCGAGCGACGTTCGAGGCGAAGCACGCGACGATGACGCGGCCTTCGGCACCACGGATCAGCCGGTGCATGTTGGGCCCGATCTCGCTCTCCGACGGGCCGACGCCAGGAATCTCGGCGTTCGTCGAATCGCACAGGAAGAGGTCGACCCCGGCATCACCGAGGCGGGACATGCCCGGTAGATCGGTGGGTCGGCCGTCGAGCGGCAACTGGTCGAGCTTGATGTCGCCGGTGTGCAGCAACGTGCCCGCGCCGGTGTACACGGCAATGGCCAACGCGTCGGGGATCGAGTGGTTCACGGCGAAGTACTCGCACTCGAACACTCCGTGCTTGCTGCTCTGCTTCTCCGCGACCTCGACGAACACCGGTTTGATGCGGTGCTCACGGCACTTCGCCGCGATCAGGGCCAGCGTGAACTTCGAACCCACGACCGGGATGTCGGGCCGCAACTTCAACAGGTGCGGGATGGCACCGATGTGGTCCTCGTGGGCGTGGGTCACCACCAGTGCCTCGACGTCGTCGAGACGGTCCTCGACGTGGCGCAGGTCGGGCAGGATCAGGTCGACGCCGGGCTCGTCGTGCCCGGGGAACAACACTCCGCAGTCGATGATCAGCAGGCGACCGAGATGCTCGAGCACGGTCATGTTGCGGCCGATTTCGCTGATGCCGCCAAGCGCCGTGACGCGGAGCCCACCGGGAGCGAGGGGGCCTGGGGGTACGAGATCAGTGGTCATCGGAGCACGCCGGCGGCCCGCATGTCTGCTTCCAGCGCCTCGATCTGCGCAGCGGTGGCGGGGATCTGCGGGAGCCGCGGGTCACCGGTATCGATGCCCAACAACCTGAGTCCCGTCTTGACCATCGTGACGCCACCGAGCAGATTCTGGGCGTGGTGCAGCGAACCGAGCGCAATGTGGCTCTTGCGTGCGGTGGCGAGGTCGCCGGACGTGAAGGCCGACAACATGTCTCGCAGCTGACTGGCCGCAAAGTGACCCCAGACGCTGACGAAGCCGGTGGCGCCCATGGCCAGCCACGGCAGGTTCAACGCGTCATCACCGGAGTAGTAGGCCAGCCCGGTCTCGGCCATGATCATCGCGCCGCCGTGCAGATCACCCTTGGCGTCCTTGATGGCGACGATGTTCGGATGTGGCGCGATCGCACGGACGGTGTCCCAGTCGATCGGGACCACCGAGCGTGGCGGGATGTCGTAGAGCACGACGGGCAGATCGGTGGCGTCGGCGATGGTGGTGAAGTGCGCGACCAACCCCGCCTGCGGCGGCCGCGAGTAGTAAGGAGTGACGACCAGTAGCCCGTGGGCACCCTCGGCCTCGCAGGCCTTGGCGAGGTGCACGCTGTGCGCCGTGTCGTAGGAGCCGGCGCCTGCGATGATCCTGGCGCGGTCGCCGACGGCCTCGAGCACGGCGCCGAGCAGAGCGAGCTTCTCGTCGTCGGTGGTGGTCGGCGACTCGCCGGTGGTTCCCGACACGACCAGCCCGTCGCACCCGGAGTCCACCAGGTGCTCCGCGAGTTTCTTGGCCGCAGCCAGGTCCAACGAGCCGTCCGGGCCGAACGGCGTCACCATGGCAGTCAGCACGGTGCCCAGACGTGCGCTGACGTCGAATCCGCTGGTGGTCACGCGGTTGAGATTACCCGCTCGACTCTGGCTTTCACGAGCACCGGGGCTCAGTCGGCCAGCATCCCCGCTCGGCGCATCGCGGTGGAGATGAGCTCGAAGTCGATGCCGACGTGGGCACGGGCCACCGCGTCGGCATCATCGGCACGCCCATCGGCGATCGCGTCGATCAGCTCTTCGTGCTCGTCGAGCGACCGCAACTCCATCTCGCGCATGGTGGTCGGCTCGCCCCACAGGTGCGCCGGCGCACCGATGCTGATGGAGGCCTCCAGGTCGACGAGCACCTGCTTGAGCACCGCGTTGTGGGCGGCGTCCATGATCGCCAGGTGCAGTCGGCTGTCGGCCTGCTGCGCCGCCAGCCCACTGTCAGCCGTCCGGTAGTCCTCGAGCGCGGCTCGCAGTTCGGCGACGTCGGCGGCGGTTCTGGCATCGGCCGCGGCCCGGCAGACCGCGCCATGGAGGCGGGCGATCGCGTCGCACCGGTCCCTCAGCTCGCCTAGCCGTATCGACAGGGTGCGCCGGACCGCGTCGGTGGAGGACTCGGGCCACTGGTCGACGACGTAGGACCCGCCACCACGCCCGCGGCGGGTTTCGAGAAGCCCACGTTCGACGAGCCGGGCCAGGGCGGCGCGCACGGTCATGCGCCCGACGCCCAGCGCGGCGGCGAGATCCCGTTCGACCGGCAGCCGGGCACCGGGCAGGTACTCCCCGATCGCAATGGCGGTGACGAGGCGGTCGGTGATCTCGTCGACCCGCGTCGGCATCGCCAACTGCTGGGCAAGCAGGCCCGATGGCGGCGCGGCTGGTGTCATCGCCGAGCGGTCGGCCATCGGCACACTCCCCTTCTCGTCGATACGAGAATGTTAATTCGACACAATTGGTCTTGCAGCAAGACCTTTATGGGTTCATGCTGAGCGCCATGTTCGTTCACACCCGGACGGTGCCGTTCCAGGACGGCGAGACATGGGTGCAGGTCACCAGTCCCGACGCGCCACGGCCCGACGCCCATCCGTTGTTCGTGCTGCACGGCGGCCCGGGAATGGCTCACGACTACGTGCGCAACATCGCCGAAATCGCCGACGAGACCGGTCGCGTCGTCATCCACTACGACCAGATCGGCTGCGGCCGAAGCACCCACTTTCCCGATGCGCCTCGTGAGTTCTGGGAACCAGGTCTGTTCGTCGACGAGTTCCACGCCGTGCGAACCGAATTGGGCATCGAGCGGTACCACCTCCTCGGCCAGTCGTGGGGCGGCATGCTCGGCGCCGAAATCGCCGTGCGACGACCCGTTGGGCTCGTCTCCCTGTCGATCTGCAACTCCCCGGCGTCCATGGACCTGTGGGTCGAGGGCGCAGGAGAGCTACGCGAACAACTCCCCGGAGAAGCCCTGGCCGCGCTGGTGCGCCACGAGACCGCGGGCACGGTGTCCGACTCCGAGTACCTCGAAGCGACGATGGAGTTCTACCGACGCCACGTCTGTCGCGTGGAGCCCATGCCCGCCGACTTCGTCGACAGCGAGAAGCAGATGGAGGCCGAGCCGACCGTCTACCACACCATGAACGGGCCCAACGAGTTCCACGTCGTCGGCACCCTCCGCAATTGGAGCATCATCGACCGCCTGCACCAGGTCGATGCGCCGACGTTGGTGGTCGCCGGCGAATTCGACGAGGCCACTCCGGCGACGTGGTTGCCCTACGTCGAGCGGATCCCCGACGCTCGCAGTCACGTCTTCGACGGTGCCAGCCACTGCACTCACCTGGAGCAGCCGGAGGAGTTCCGGGCCGTCATCGCCTCATTCCTCGCCGACCACGACCGATAGGGAGACCAGCATGGTCGACTCCGACACGAACGCCCCCGGCGTCCAGCGCAGCCTCGAATCCTTCGGCTACACACAGGAACTCAACCGATCGGTCTCCACGGTCGATCTTCTGGTGTACGGCCTGGTGTTCATGGTGCCGATCGCGCCGTGGGCCATCTTCGGCACGGTGTACAACAGCGCAGCCGGCATGGTGCCACTGGTGTACGTCATCGGCCTGGTGGCCATGGTGTTCACGGCGCTGGCCTACGCGCAGATGGCAAAGTCGTTCCCGCTGGCCGGGTCGGTGTTCTCGTACGTCGGTCGCGGCATCCACCCCGGCCTCGGCTTCTTCGCAGGCTGGGCGATCCTGTTGGACTACCTGCTGGTGCCGACCTTGCTCTACGTGTTCGCCGCCGAGTCGATGATCGGGCTGTTCCCCGGCACGCCGCGCTGGTTGTGGGCGATCATCTTCGTCCTGGTCAACACCGTGATCAACCTGGCGGGAATCGGCTCGCTGAAGATCGCCAACCGAGTGTTCCTCGCCATCGAGTTGGTGTTCGTCGTGATCTTCGTGGTCATCGCGGTGCGCGCGATCAACGGGCAGAGCCTGCCCAACGTCGGTTGGAGCACCCTGCCCCTCTGGAACTCGAGCAGCGTGACCGCACCCCTCATCGCGAGCGCGCTGTCGATCGCCGTGCTGAGCTTCCTCGGCTTCGACGGCATCTCGACGCTGGCCGAAGAGTCCACGGGACGCAAGAACCCGGCAGGCCGCGCGATGATCATCGCGCTGTTCGTGGTGGCGTTCCTGTTCGTCGCCCAGACGTGGTTGGCCAGCCTGCTCGCCGGCGGCCGGGAGGCGTTCAGCGACGACGAGGTCGGCAACGCCTTCTTCACCCTGGTCCAGGCAGCATCGAACACCGGCTGGATGAACGCGTTCTTCGCCGTCAACGTGATGGCCGTGGGCTTCGCCAATGCGATGGCCGCCCAAGCCGCCACCAGTCGCCTGCTCTACTCGATGAGCCGTGACGGTCAGCTGCCGAAGTTCCTCTCCAAGATCAGCAGTCGCAAGGTACCGATCTCCGCCATCCTCGTGGTCAGCGCACTGAGCGTCGTGCTGGTGCTGTTCTTCGTCGGCCAGATCGGCCTGATCTCCTCTCTGGTCAACTTCGGCGCGCTGTTCGGCTTCTGCCTGCTGCACGTCTCGGTGGTCTGGTACTACCTGGTGCGCCAGAAGTCGAAGAACTACCTGCTGCACCTGGTGGTGCCCACCCTGGGCTTCCTGATCATCGGCTACGTGTTGTTCAACGCCGACTCCCTTGCCAAGATCGGCGGTCTGATCTGGCTGCTCATCGGCGCTGTGGTGTTCGCGGTCAACGTCTTTCGTGGAAAGGGCGTCCCCGAGCTAGCCGAGGAAGACGCTTCCAACGACTGATTGCACGCTCAGGCCTTAAGGTGAGCCGTGCCCACCGCGACCTCTCTTGCCCGTCGGCTCTTGGACGTCATCGACCTTGACGTCCTGCCGCTGACAGAGCACGGCGTGGCGGCAGGCAACAAGGTGTTCGGCGCGGCGATCCTGCGCAAGTCTGATCTGTCGCTGGTCATCGCGGGCACCAACGACGAGACCGACAACCCGCTGCAGCACGGCGAGATCAACACCCTCAACCAGTTCTACGAGCTCGCCGATCGGCCGCCCACCCCCGAGCTGGTATTCCTCACCACCCACGAGCCGTGCACGCTGTGCATGTCCGCGATCACCTGGGCGGGGTTCGACAACTACTACTACTTCTACAGCCACGAGGATTCACGGGACAGCTTCGCCATCCCCCACGACCTGAAGATCCTCAAGGAGGTCTTCGGCCTCGATCCCGGCGGTTATCGCCGGACCAACGAGTTCTGGACCGCCTACTCGATCACCGACCTGATCGAATCCGAGGACGAGCCGCTACGCGGCGAGCTGCAGGCCCAACGGGAACGGATCAGGGAGCGATACGCGGCGCTGTCGGATGCGTACCAGGAATCCAAGGGCGACAACGACATTCCGCTGAGCTGAGCACCGCCGGGCGCTCTGGTCAGCGCAGCGCCGACCGCAACTCGGCGACCAGATCGCCCCGCTCCCCGACCACGACGTCGTCCAGTCCGAGCCACGATGCCATCGACTGCAATTCTCCCGCCATCGCGGCCGCGACGCGTTTGCGGTCGACTCCGGGTTCTGCGAACGCACCCAGCGCATGCAGAGCCGTGGCCCCGTTTGGGCGGATGCGCTCAGCCTTGAGGTCGACGCGGCCGACCAGTTGCCCGTCCAACAGCAATGGCCAGACGTAGTAACCGAATTGGCGCTGTGGACCCGGCACGTAGATTTCGATGCGGTAGTGGAAGTCGAACAGCCGCTCGACGCGTGGCCGGAAGAAGATCAGCGGGTCGAACGGGCACAACAGCGCGGTACCGCGATCGACGCGGGGCACGGTCTGGCCGACCCGGAGATACGCCGAGGCGTTCCACCCTTCGACCTCGACGGGTTCGAGCTCCCCGTCGGCCACCAGATCGGCGATCACCGGCTTGACCTGCTTGGCGCCGAGCCTGAAGTAGTCGCGGATGTCGGTTTCGGTGGCCACGCCCAGTGCCGTCGCTGACCGCAGGACGAGCTCTCGGACCGCGGCGGCGTCGTCCACCTCGCGGACGAGCACCTCGGGCGGGAGCACCCGTTCAGTGAGGTCGTAGTGCCTGGCGAACCCCACGCGGGTGGCGGTCGTGAGAGCCCCCGACGCGAACAGCGCCTCGGCCACCCACTTCGTATCGCTGCGGTCCCACCACGGACCCTTGCGGCCGCGCGGCTCCGACTCCAGGTGCGCCTCGATCTGACCAGCCGTCGACGGGCCCAGTTCGGCGACCGCCGCGAGGACGTCTTCGGCGAGCTGCCGGTTCTTGCGGACGATCTCCTTGCCCCAGCGGCCGTCGGCGTATTCGCGCATGCGCCAGCGCAACAGGGGCCAGTCGTCGACCGCCATCAGCGCCGCCTCGTGCGCCCAGTACTCGACCAGCAGTCGCGGGGAGCGCGACGAATGACTCCAGGCCGCCCGCTCGAGGACATTGCGGTCATACGGGCCGAGCCGACTGAACACCGGGGCGTAGTGGGCCCGCACGGCCACCGAAACGGAATCGAGCTGCAGCACCTGGATCCGGGAAACGAGCCGCCGCAGGTGTGCCCGTGTCACCGGCCCCACCGGCCTCGGCTCCGCGAACCCCTGAGCGGCGACGGCGACCCGGCGTGCCGCGGCCCTCGTGAGCTTCATGCCCGGACGTAGCGCAGGAACCGGTACCGCAACCCGGACGAGCTGGTCAGCCAGTCGCCTTGGCGAGCACTGACCCACGCCTCGTCGAGCACCGGCGCGACGGCGTCGCCATCCTCCCTGGACAACGTCACGTCGACCTCGGTGACCTCGCACCGGGTCGCCAGCGGCACGGCGAGTGCGTAGATCTGCGCACCGCCGATCACCCAGGTGTCATCCTCGGTGAGAGCTCCGTCGAGACTGCTCACCACCGTCGCTCCGTCGGCCATGAAGTCAGCTTGCCTGGTGACTACGACATTTCTGCGACCCGGCAGCGGCCGCACCCCCGCGGGCAGGGAGTCCCACGTCAGTCGCCCCATGACGACGGTGTGGGCGAGAGTCAGTTCCTTGAACCGCGCCTGATCCTCCGGAAGGTGCCACGGAATGCCGTTGGCGCGCCCGATGACCCCGGAGGACGACTGGGCCCAGATGAGGCCGAGGCTCATAGCCGATGCTCGGACCTGCAAGCGCTCCTCATACGGCGACGGGTGCCTTGATCCCAGGGTGCGGATCGTAGTTGACGATCGCGACGTCTTCGTAGGTGTAGTCGAAGATCGAATCACGATGCGCAAGAACGAGTTCCGGGTATGGGCGCGGGTCTCGACTCAGCTGCAACCGAACCTGCTCGATGTGGTTCTCGTAGATGTGGCAGTCGCCGCCGGTCCAGACGAATTCACCAACGCCGAGGCCGGCCTGAGCAGCCATCATGTGGGTCAGCAGCGCGTAGCTCGCAATGTTGAACGGCACGCCGAGGAACAGATCCGCACTGCGCTGGTACAGCTGACACGACAGCCTGCCGTCGGCAACGTAGAACTGGAAGAACGCGTGGCATGGCGGTAGCGCCATCTGTGGGATCTCACCGACGTTCCAGGCGGACACGATGTTGCGCCGGGAATCGGGGTCACGCCTCAGCAACTCCAGTGCCGCACTGATCTGGTCGACGTGCTCACCGGACGGCGTCGGCCATGACCGCCACTGCACGCCGTAGACGGGGCCGAGATCGCCTGTGTCACTGGCCCATTCATCCCAAATGGTGACCCCGTGCTCTTGTAGCCAGCGCACGTTGGAATCCCCGCGCAGGAACCACAGCAGCTCGTAGACCACCGACTTGAGGTGCACCTTCTTGGTGGTGATCAGCGGGAACCCGGCGGCGAGGTCGTAGCGCAGTTGGTGGCCGAACAGGCTGCGGGTGCCCGTGCCGGTGCGGTCGGATTTCGGCGTCCCCGTGTCAAGCACCAGGCGCAGCAAGTCCTCGTACGGCGTCGCGATCGGCACGCGGTCAGTTTACGTCCAGCGGCGGAGAGTAGAACGGAGGCCATGCCGACGATCACTGACACCATCACCACCCCCGACGGAACGTGTCCGATCACGCTCGCCACACCCGATGGCGACGGACCGTGGCCAGGGGTCGTGCTCTATCCGGACGCCGCGGGCAGACGACCGGTGATGGAAGAGATGGCCGAGAAATTGGCGGGCTACGGCTACGCCGTGCTGGTGCCCGACATCTACTACCGCGACGGGGACTGGGCGCCGTTCGACATCAACACTGCCTTCGGCGATCCGGACGAGCGCACTCGGTTGATGGCGATGATGGGCAGCGTGACGCCCGACAGGATGGCCCGCGACGCGGAGGCGTTCTTCGACTACCTCGAATCGCGGCCCGAAGTGACCGGTACCGCGTTCGGCACCACCGGCTACTGCATGGGCGGTCGCACTTCGCTGGTGGTCGCGGGTCGCGTACCC
>JAOPWT010000119.1 GCA_025965555.1 Mycobacterium sp. | reverse complement strand
CCGCCCACGGCGCCACCCTGCGCCGGATGGTCCATCCCGGCCAAGCCCCACCCGAACCGCGCTACACCCCCACCGCGGCGCTGGCCGACTTCATCCGCGCTCGCGACCTGACGTGCCGCTTCCCGGGCTGCACCGTGCCGGCCACCAGGTGCGATTTGGACCACACGATCCCGTGGCCCTACGGCCCGACGTCCGCGTCGAACCTCAAATGCCTGTGCCGCACCAACCACCTACTCAAGACGTTCTGGGGCGGCCCGCACGGCTGGCGAGAGCGTCAACTACCCGACGGCACCGTCCACTGGACCGCACCCGACGGACACACCTACACCACCACCCCGGGCAGCCGGCTGCTGTTCCCCAGCCTGTGCGAGCCGACCGCACCCGTCACCGCCACCGCGGTACCCGCCACCCACACGGCCGGGTTGACCATGCCCCGGCGCCAACGCACCCGCGCCGAAGACCGCGCCTACCGCATCCAATACGAACGCGAACTCAACCGCGCGGCCAATGAAGCAGCGGCACAAGCGGATTGCGAATCGATCCCACCGTTCTAGCGTGTCGCGGATGCCGGCGGCGACACCATCGTCGTTCCAGGTCTCGAAGTACCAGTACACCGTCTCCCACGACCACATGAGTCGCGCAGGCGCGCCGTCCCGTGAAGCACGTGCTTAATCGGCGACAGTCAACCAGTCCTTGAAGCCTGACGGGTCGTGCCGGCCCAACGCGCCGTGTTCGAACAGACCCCACCCCTCGACCGGCGTGCCATTGCCTTCGGTGCACACCGCGCGGCCGACGTGGTCGATGACCCCGAAGCCAGCTCGTCCGATGATCGCCGGGTCGGTCATGTCGTAGGTCAGGCGTTCGGTGAACTCGTCGCCCTTCCACATGCCGTGGATCCAGTCCGAGTCACCGCCGTAGCCCCCGCCGACGTGAATCGGCACGGGCAGTTTCGACTCCACGTCGAAGTGCACCGGCGAGCCGTCGAGCGCGGTGGCGTCGATGCTGGCGCCGGTCGGGATCCTGGTTCCCGAGTTGTAGTGGATCTTGATCCGTGGCCAGCCCAACTGCTCGACGCGGCCGTCCTTCCAGATGCGGGTGCAGTCATTGAGCGAGCGGAAGCCGCTGGGCTCCTCTTGAATGATGATCACGATCGAGAAGTCGTCGAACGCCATCGGCACGTAGAGCCACCACATACCCTCGAACGGCGGATCCGCAGGGCGGCCAGCGGGTTCGGCCTCACCGATCGGCCGGATGCCCCACGACCGGTCCCGGGAACCGATCCACACCGACGGGTCGACCGTGATCTCCTGGCCGTCGATGGCGAGGTGCCCGCTCCACGAACCGAGTTGCGCGAACCGCTGCGCGTCGAGCGTCACCCGGGTGCCCGCACGCAGGATGTGCCGTTGCTCCTGGACGACGTCGAACAGTCCGTTCCAGGTGAGATCGACGGCCATGCCCTCGGTTTCGTCCATCACGATGCGCAGTGAGTGCAGCGGGTTCTTGACCTCGACCCGGTAGCTCAGCACGTTCTGGTTGAGCCGGTCCTGGTCGATGGCGTCCGACAGGTGTACCGCGGTCTGCGTGTCACCGCGCCTCACCAGCACGAAGGCGTCCTTGACGCCCAGGTTCGGGTAGTAACCGAGCCCCGTGATCAGGAAGATGTCACCGGTGCGATCGTGGGCGTTGAAGTACGACCGGTCGTAGAAGTTGCGATCCGACGACCCCGGCCATGCGATGGGTTGGGGAATCTGGTGTACGGGGAACTCATCCATGGGGCCGAGCATCAGTTATCCTCTCCGACAAGCCGTTTCAGAAGCGACGCGTGATAGAACAGTGATTCGACGTCGTCGGGCTTCTCGATCTCCCCGAAGCGCACCCGTCGGGCGCTGGTCCGCATGAACACACAGCACCAGATGACGCCGGAGTAGACGTAGAACCAATTCAGGTCACCGAGCGCGGCACCGGTCAACTCCTCGTAGGTCGAGCGCACGTCCTCCTCGCGCATGACGTCCGGCAGGCCCGGAAGGCCAGCGAGTCCGGCGAGTTCCTGAAAGACCATGTGCGCGAAAATGATCCACGCCACGTCGAGCTCCCGCGGTCCGACGGTCGCCATCTCCCAGTCGAGCACCGCGACGGGTCGGAAGTCCTCGTAGAGCACGTTGCCGATTCGCGAGTCGCCCCACGCCAGCACCGGCGTCGTCGCCGCGACGTCGTCGGGGAAGTACTCCTCCAGCCAGGCCAGCACGCGTTCGACCAGGGGCGACCGGCCGATGTCGGGTACCGCGAACTCGTACCAGTCCTTGAGCCAGCCGAAGTGGCGGCGCAGCGGGGTGTCGCCCGGCGGATCGATCTCGGAGAGGAAGCCAAAGGTCTGCTCGGCGTGGGGGATTGAATGCAGCTTGGCGAGGACTTCGACGGTGGAGTCCTGCAATTCGCGCTGCTTCTCCGTGGGCGCGTCGGCGAACCAGTTGCCGCCGAACGTGTACGGCATCACGTCGGGCGGCACGATGCCGTCGACGTGATCCATCAGAAAGAACGGCGTACCGAGCACGTCTCCCGAGTCCTCCATCCAGCGGACGCGGGGGACCGGCACGTCGGTCAGTTCACCTACGAGTCGGATGACGTCGAACTGGTGGTCCAGCCGGTAGGTCGGGAACACCGGAACGTCCGCGGCGCTCGGCGCGACGCGCGCCACCCACTTCTGCTCCGTCGGTTGGCCGTCCCGTTCCCACTTTCCGGTCAGGATGATGGTCTCCGACGACATCCCGTTCGCGTCGACGCCGCTCTCGACGGTGACGGCTGGCGCGGTCCCGTCCGGCATGACGGTCGAGAGCCATTGCGACATCACCGACGGCAGCGTGGTGACGTCGCGAGAGGAGTGTTGCAGGCGGCTGACGTCTTCGACAGCCGGTTCGTTGGCCACGGTTTACCCTTCCGAGCAATTACGATACGGTGAGTAGCGTTATGAAAGCAGACGCGGCTGACGTTGACAAGACCCCGACCGTCGGGCGCCCGCGCGACCCGCGTATCGACGCTGCCATATTGGGCGCGACGGCGGATCTGCTCGTCGAAATTGGCTACGCGAATCTCACGATGGCCGCGGTCGCCGAGCGCGCGGGCACCACGAAGACGGCGTTGTACCGGCGGTGGTCGAGCAAGGCCGAAATGGTCCACGAGGCCGCTTTTCCCGTGGCACCCACCGCGTTGACGACACCGGAGGGCGACATCGTCGGTGACGTCCGGGCCATGGTCGCCGCCGCCCGCGACGTGTTCACCAGTCCCGTGGTGCGGGCCGCCCTACCTGGGCTCATCGCCGACATGGCCGCCGACGCCGAGCTCAACGCCCGTGTCATGAGCCGCTTCGTTGGTCTCTTCGGCATCGTGCAGGAACGTCTGGTGCACGCCGTCGCCCGCGGCGAGGTGCATGCCGACGTCGACCCCGGACGGCTCATCGAGATCATCGGCGGTGCAACGCTTCTTCGCCTGCTGCTCGATCCGGGCGGGCAGCAGGACGACGCCTGGGTCGAGCAGACCGCCGCCATCATCAGTCACGGTGTGAAGGCCTGACCAGATACCGTTGAACCCATGTACGTGCAGCTGACCCTGAACGACGAGGACGGAGTGCCCGAGGTGTACTCCACCCCGCCCTGGACCGACGACGCCGATGGACGGGCGGAGACCGCCAGAGTCGTCGTCGACCCGGTCGGCAGGCCCGACGGTGAACGGGCGGGGGTGCTGCTGACGATGACGATCGGCGAGGCGCTGGTCCTCGGTCGGCGCATCACCGAGGTCGCCGAACGCGCCGCCGAGGGGCAGTTCAGCCAGCGCGGGACTCAGTGGCGCAAAGAGGTCCAGGACCGCAAGCGGCGCGAGGCGTGGAACGTCCTGATGGCAGGCTCCGACGACGACACCCCTGGTGAGGCTTAGCCCTCGGCAGGCGGGGCGAAGAACTCCAGAGCGGACCCGTCGGGGTCGCGGAAGCTCAGACCCGAGCCGTACGGCGCGTCGACGATGCCGCCGTGCGCGATGCCCAGTTCGTCAAGGCGATCGGCCCACTCCTCGAGATCGGCGCGGGAGCCGCAGGCGAATGCCACGTGGTCCAGGCCGACGCGAAACTCGCTGAACTGCTCGTCGGGGGCGGCCTTGGTGTGCTGGTGAATGCCGAACAGCGTGTCGCCCGGCAGCGCGTAGACGACGTGACGGAAGCCGGCGTCGGTGTCCTCGTCGATCACCGGGTCGATGCCGATGAGCTCGCGGTACCAGGGCGCGCTGACGTTGAGGTCCCGCACGGTGAGGGCGACGTGGGTCAGGGCAGGAAAGGTAGGCATGTGAACGTCCTTGTTCGTCGGATCAGTCGATCTTGACACGATTCACACGTTCGGACGGTTCGATCAGGGCGTGATGGTACCGATCTGCGACTTGTTGTCGCGGATGACATCGAGGCGTCGCTGGTCCAAACCGGCCAGGTCGTGTTCGTGGGCACCGGCGATCGCGGCCTCGGCGGCCAGGGCGGGATCAACGACCGCGGACGCGCCGCGCACGTAGATCTCCTTGAGCCCCAGCATCGTCGGCTTGGGCACTCCCGCGATCTTGGCGGCCAGTTCGACCGCACGGGACAGCAGCCCGTCGTGTACGACGACCTCCGTCACCAACCCGATGCGTTCGGCCCGGACCGCATCCACCACCTCACCCGTCATCGACATGCGACGGGCCATCGCGCCGCCGACCAACTGGGGGAGTCGGGCGGTCATGCCGCCACCCGGCAGGATGCCCACGCGCGCATGGGTATCGGCGAATACGGCGCGTTCGGAGGCGATCAGGAAGTCACAACCCAGCGCCAGTTCGAGGCCACCGGTGAAGGTCGACCCGTTGATCGCGCCGACGATCGGCGTGCGCATCTCGGCGACCGCCGAGATGCAACTCTGCGTCTTGAATTCGTCGAAGTACTTCAGGCCGTCGCGCGCGGCCTCCTTGAGGTCGATGCCCGCGCAGAAGGCGGGATCGGTGCCGGTGAGGACCACCGCGCGCACCGATGCGTCGTCGTCGGCAACCTTGAGGGCGGCGTACAAGGCTCTGATCAGCCCGCGGTTCAACGCATTTCGCGCCTGTGGACGATTCAAGGTCAGCACCCGGACCGCACCGTGGTCGGTGCGCAGCACCAGGTCGTCGTCGTTAGTCACGTGCGAACGCTAACGCACGAACTGGTTCGCGGAGTTCACCAGGTCGAGGACCGGCTGCGGCAGCGCGCCGAGCACCAGCGTGATCGCCGCGCTCAAGGT
>JAOPWT010000462.1 GCA_025965555.1 Mycobacterium sp. | reverse complement strand
GCTCGGTCTACCGGTGCAACCAGCGCTCACTCGAGCGGACCGTCGCAGTCAAGGTGCTCACCACTGACCTCGACGGGGGTAACCTCGAACGCTTCCTGCGTGAGCAGCGCGCGATGGGCAGGCTGTCGGGGCATCCGAACATCGTCACGGTCTTGGCGGTCGGCGCGATGCAGTCTGGCAGGCCGTACCTCGTGTTGCCGTATTACCGGCGGAATTCGTTGAACGAACGGATTCGCCGTGCCGGCCCGCTCAGCTGGCAGGAGTCGCTGCACGTCGGAATCAAGATGGCCGGCGCCCTCGAGACGGCACACCGCCTCGGCATCCTGCATCGCGACGTCAAGCCGGCCAATGTTCTTCTCACGGACTACGGCGAGCCCCAGTTGGCGGATTTCGGCATCGCACGGTTCCTCGGTGGCTTCGAGACCGCCACCGGCGTCGTCACGGGATCGCCCGCGTTCACCGCACCCGAGGTACTCGACGGTCGGGCCCCGAGCCCGGCGTCCGACGTCTACAGCCTGGGCGCCACGCTGTTCTGCGCATTGACCGGGCACGTGGCCGTCGAACGGCGCAGCGATGAGGGGTTGCTCGCGCAGTTCCTTCGGGTCACCAGTGAGCCCGCTCCGACGCTGCCGGGCGAACACATCCCGAACGACGTTCGAGCCGCCATCGAGCATGCGATGTCAGGTATTCCCGGCGATCGCCCCACCAGCGCAGCCGAACTAGGAGAAGAGTTGATACAAGCGCAGCATCGCCACGGTCTGACGGTTGATCAGATGCCCGTGCCCTCAGCGGACCGAGAAGAGCGGGCGGAAGAGCGCAGCCCCGCACGGGCCCCCCGCGTGGAACCCGTGGCGAGCCCGGTGCGGGTGATCCTTGCCGAGGACGATGTATTGCTTCGGGAGGGGTTGGCCAGTCTGTTGGATCGTTCCGGTTTCGACGTCGTGGGCCAGGCTGGTGACGGTGCGGAGCTGCTGACGATGGTTCGTGGGGTGCATCCTGAACTGGTGGTGACCGACATTCGGATGCCACCGACGCACACCACCGAGGGGCTCGACGCTGCGCGGGTCATCCGAGATGAGTTGCCCGACACCGGCATTCTGGTGCTGTCCGCGCACGTCGATGTCGAGCATGCGATGGAGCTCCTGGCCTCTGGCCGCAGCGTGGGCTACTTGCTCAAGAGCCGGGTCACCGACGTGGCCGATTTCATCGACATCCTCCAGCGCATCGCGAAGGGGGCCTCAGTGGTGGACCCGGCACTCGTGGCCGAGTTGGTGTCGGCCCACCGCCGCGATGACCCCCTCGCGCTGTTGAGTGAGCGTGAGCGGGAGGTGTTGGCACTGATGGCGGAGGGCAGATCCAATGCCGGTATTGCCAACCGCATCTGGATCACCGAAGGTACCGTCGAAAAGCACGTCCGGCACATCCTGAGCAAGCTGAGCCTGCCGGAGACCGGGGATGACCACCGCCGCGTACGCGCTGTCATCACCTTCCTCGAGGCCCGGTGACGACGCACTTTGACGCGTCATTGGCGACACCCGTTGCCGGGTGCGCCGACCGCCACCGTGACACCGCTGCGCCGTCTGCGAAGTCAGATCAGTGCGAACGCACACCCTTTTCGATGCGGTCGCCCAGGTCTACGTCGACGTTGCGAAAGTAGTCGAAGACGCGTTGCAGGACCGGCTCGGTCACACCGTCGAGCAGATGGCCAATAACGTTGTCCACCAGGCGTTCCCGCTGCTCGTCGTTCATGATGTCGCGGACCAAGGTGCCGGCCTGACCCCAGTCGTCATCGGCCTGTGTTTGAGTGAGGTTCTCGATGCCCTGGTCGGTGATAAAGTGATACCGCACCCAAAACCGTTCCCCGGCAGCGTTTGATCCACATGAATGTGTGTCCGCTGTAGAGATTCATGTGCCGCCAGCTGCGCGGGATGCCCCGATCACCCATCAGCTAGGTGACTTGATGTACCGATTCTGGCGACAGCGTCCAAAATCCCACTGCATGTCGTGGTCGCGCAGGTTGTTGTCGGCGCGACGCTTCTGCGAGCGGATGAAACTGGGAAACTTCAGCGGATCGCGCAGGAAGAACACCGGAGTGTCGTTGCCGACGATGTCGTAATTGCCTTCCGTGGTGTAGAACTTCAGCGCGAAGCCACGCGGGTCACACCACTGCCGCCTTGGTATACGCGCTGACATCGTGGGTGACCTCGAACCGCCCGAATGCGCCAGAACCCTTGGCGTGCGGCTGCCGCTCGGGCACTCGCTCGCGGTTGAACTGCGCGAGCTTATGAGGTAATGGTCGTGCAGCAGGATCGGTCCGTCCGGGCCGATCGTCAACGAATGCTCGTCGCTCTCCACCGGGATGCCGGCACTGGTCGTCGTGGGTGCTGCTTGCGGGTCACTCATTTCGACACCTTTCGGTGGGGGCTGGATCGAGAGGCGTTCACGAGTGGGTGCCCGCGATGGATTGATGCCGAATGTCGACTTCGAGGCGATGTCGTCGCGCGACGTTTCTTGCCCGACCGCCCATTCCGCGACGCAGCGCGGGTGTGGTCAATAGACGTAGAAGCGCCGCTGCCATCCCCGAAACGTCTCCCGCCGGATAGACCAGCCCGGCGATGCCGGGTACGACCAGCGGCACGGTGGCCGGGTCGGCCGGGGCGACCACAGGCCGTCCTGCCGCCAACACGTCAAGCAGGGTGGCAGTTCCCGATGAACTGCTGAGCGCGACGAGATCCGCCGCCGCAACCACTTCCGACCATCGGGTGTCGCAGGAATCCCTCACCACATGCACGCTGTCCCCAACCCCCTGCACAGAGGCATGCCGCGTCACGGCGGTGCGCTGGGCACCGGATCCAAGGAGCACGAGCTGTGCATCGCAGTGCTGTCGCACTGTGATGAATGCGGCGGCCAGTTGTCGGGCGTATGCCTGGTCGTCGAATGGACCGATTGCGACGATCGTGGGGACACCGGCTAGGCCGACCGGCACCCGGGCGCGCACCTGATCGGCCGCACGGATGACGCGCCTGCGACTCTCATGGTGCCCGAGCGTTTGGGCCGGCACGCTGCCGACGAGCGCGGTCACGGTTCCTTGATGCGGGGCCTCTGCTGCAACCATGAACCAAACAATCGCGGGCGACGGCGCAGATGTCGTCGACGCTGACGGCCATCTAGGCCCCCCGCCAACTGGACTCCGAGCATACCCGCTACCTGCAACGAGGTGCGTGGCAGCGAATGTGTTGAACTGGGCGGTGAGTCGAAATACATTGTTGCACAGTGGTTGTGATGTTTACGCGAGGTTTGAACGCTCAGGTCGGCAAATCAAGTTGGGTCGGATCAGAACCCAATCGGCTGCCCCGCGGGGAGGCGACTTCGGCGTCCCAGTGTCCCTCCCCGCGTTGCAATCGAAACAGACTCCCGCTGGCAGGGGGCGCTCATTGGTGTCAGCGCCGACGACATGGGTTCACCGGCACGCCAACATGGCATGTGTGAACCGCAAGTGCAGCCGTGCTCAACTGATTTGGAGCACGAGATGATTCCCACGACATCGGGGCGAACTGGGTTCCACGAGCCCCTCCTCGCCCTTGGCGCCCGGCAGGTCGGCGCCCGGCATGCGGTGGCCGGACCGTTCCCTGAGGGCATGTGATGACCGGTCGTATGCGACGGGTAGCCGTGTTGGGCACCGGCACGATGGGCGCACCGATGGCGCGCAATCTGGCGCACGCGGGCTACCGGGTGCGAGTATGGAACCGGACTCCGGCCAAAGCGGCGGCATTGACCGCTGATGGGGCCATCCCCGCCTACACGCCTGCGGAAGCGGCGGACGGCGCCGAGGTGCTCATCACCATGCTGAGCGACGGCCGCACCGTCGAAAACGTCATGACGGAGAGTGACGGCGCCCTGTCCACGTTTGCTCCGGGTGCGATCTGGCTTCAGATGAGCACGGTCGGAATCGAATGGGCCGACCGACTCGCCGATCTGGCGGCCCGGCACGGCGTCGTACTCGTCGACGCCCCGGTGTCCGGCAGTTCCGAGCCGGCCGAGAGGGGCGAGTTGGTGGTCCTCGCCGCTGGCGCGCGCCAAGCGCGACAGCTGGTTACGCCGATCTTCGACGTGCTCGGCCACCGCACGGTGTGGCTGGACTCCGTGGGGGACGGCTCCCGACTGAAACTGGCGCTCAACAACTGGTTGGTGGTCCTCGTCGAGGGAATGTCCGAAACGCTCTCCTTCAGCGATGCGCTCGGCTTGCCTCCCGACGTGTTCCTGGAGACCATTGCCGGCGGCCCGTTGGCGTCGGCGTATGCGATCGCAAAGGGCACTGCGATGCTCGACGGGCAATTCGCCACCGGCTTCCCCCTCCGCCACGCGGTGAAGGACGCCGAACTCGCCGCAAGGGCGGCCCACCAGCACGGGATGGAGCTGTCGCTCACCAGCGCGCTGCTGCGGCGCTGGCGAAGAGCCATCCTCGACGGTCACGGGGACGACGATGTCTCTTCGGTCATCACCGAGTCGGTCGGGGCTTACCCGTCGCCGGGTAACCGCCGGTCTTCGAGCCCTGCATGACGACGTCGGCAGACGGTGGCGCGCGCGTCGCGGCGCTGCACGCCGCGACCGAACCGCGTGTCGGAAGCCTCGCCAACCGACTGAACTGGCTGCGCGCCGCCGTCCTTGGGGCCAACGACGGAATCGTGTCCACGGCGGGTCTGGTCATGGGGGTCGCCGCCGCCACGACGGCAAGGCCGGTGATCTTCACCGCCGGAGTGGCCGGCCTCGTTGCCGGCGCGGTCTCGATGGCGCTAGGCGAGTACGTCTCCGTGAGCGCCCAACGCGACACCCAGCGCGCGCTACTGGAGAAGGAGCGTGAAGAGCTCGACGTGATGCCCGAGGCCGAACTCGAGGAACTGACAATGCTTTACGCGGCGAAGGGGCTGACCCCACAGACCGCGCGATTGGTTGCCGAGGAGCTGACCGAGCACGATGCCTTCGCCGCCCACGTCGACGTCGAGCTCGGCATCGACCCGGAGGCATTGTCCAATCCCTGGCAGGCCGCACTGTCGTCTGCGGTGGCATTCACCATGGGCGCGATCATCCCGCTCATCGCGATTCTGTTGCCGGCGGCCGTCGTTCGCGTCCCCGTCGCGTTTCTTTCCGTCCTCGTCGCGCTGGCGTTGACGGGGACCGTCGGTGCCGTCCTCGGCGGGGCGCACAAGACGCGGGCGGTGCTCAGGGTGTTGCTCGGTGGTGCACTCGCGATGCTGGTGACCTACGGCATAGGTCAGGTCGTGGGAACGACGGTGTAAGGCGTCGACTCGTGGCGCCGAAGTCGCCTAGGTGCCGGTGTAGGTGGCGGGGTCTGGCCGGAAGCGGGTGCCCTCGTCGAGGCCGTTGAGCGCATCCATGTGTTCGGCGGCGAGCTCGAACTCGAACACGTCCGCGTTCTCGACGATGCGGGCAGGCGTGGCCGAGCGGGGGATGACGACGTTGCCGAGCTGCAGGCTCCACCGGATCAGCACCTGGGCGGGCGACTTGCCGTACTCACCGGCGATCGACGTCACGGTCGGGTTGTCCAGCAGGCGGCCGACGCCCAGCGGGCCGTAGGCCTCGGTGACGATGTCGTGTTCGGCGTTGGCGGCACGCAGCGCGGACTGATTGAGCAGCGGGTGCAACTCGATCTGGTTGATCGCGGGCGCGACGTAGGACAGCTCGATGACGTTGGAAAGATCCTCGGCGGAGAAGTTGCACACGCCGATGGACTTGGCCGCGCCGTCTTCCCGCAGCTTCAGCATTCCGCCCCAGCTGTGCAGGTAGACACCCGGGTCGACGCCGGGCCAGTGGATGAGGTAGGCGTCGACGTAGTCGGTCCCAAGGCGGTCGAGGCTCGCGCGGCACGCGTCCTGCGCCGCGCGGAATCCTTGATCACCGGCGGCCAGCTTGGTGGTGATGAAGATCTCCGCACGCGGGATCCCCGATGCGGCGACTGCGCGCCCCACCGCCGCCTCGTTGCCGTATGCCGTCGCGGTGTCGATCAGTCGGATGCCGATTTCGAGCGCGGTCGACACAGCGCGTTCGGTTTCGGCGTCCGAGAGCTCGCCAACGCCGATCCCGAGCGCAGGGATGCTGTTGTCGTCGTTGAGTGCCACTGCTGGAATGGGACTGGGAGTCGCTGCCGCCGAAGTCATGTCACCTACCCTGTGAAGTTGAAGGTCCGTGGATCGG
>JAOPWT010000419.1 GCA_025965555.1 Mycobacterium sp. | reverse complement strand
GCAGATGCTCGAAAGCGGTCTCCGGCACATGCCCGTGACCTCGACGCGTGGCCAGGTGATCGGCGTTCTCGAAGACGCCGACCTGCTCGCGGCCTCGGCCCGGCAGAGCTTCATGCTGCGCCGGTCCATCGGACTGGCCGGCGACGCGGCCGAACTGCAGGCCGCCGCGCAGCGCGTCACGAACCTGGTCGGCGACATGTTCCGCAGTGGCACCAAGGCATCTGCGACCAGCGGCATCCTGTCCATCGTGATCGACAGCGTCGTCCGAAGGGCGCTCGAGCTCGCACTCGCCGAAGCCTCCTGGACTGCGGGCAGTCCAACCTCGGGGTTCGCCTGGCTGACCCTCGGTAGCATCGCCCGCCGCGAGGCCATGCCGTCATCCGACGTCGACAGCGCGCTGTCCTGGCGGGACGAGCTGTCGCCCGCCAGCGGACAGTTGCGAACGATCGCCCGGCGCACCCACGCCATCCTCGACGGCTGCGGCCTGCCGTCGGACCGCAACGGCGCGATCGCCGCGAGCCCGAATTTCGCCCGCTCTCAGACTAATTGGGCCGCGGCCGCCAAGGGCTGGCTCGACGATCCGCTGATCGACAAGGGGTTGATCCTTTCCTCGCTGCTGCTCGACGGGCGGGTGGTCTGGGGCGACACCGCCCTGCACACCGTTCCTGCGGCATACCGCAGAATGCGTGCCGAGCACCCGAATGCGCTGCGACTGCAACTGCTCGACGCGCTGTCCGGGCGGGTTCGCACGCGATCGCTGCGCGACGTGCTCTCCCGTCGCGGCGGCACGTTCGACCTCAAGAGTCACGCGGTCACGCCGATCGTGAACCTGGCGCGGTGGGGCGGACTGGCCGGTGACGTGGCATCGGGATCGACGCCCGCGCGGCTCTCGGCGGCGGCGGCCAGCGGCGCCCTCACCGAGCGCGACGCCGACACCCTCGGCGAGGTCTTCGTGATGCTGCAGCGACTACGGATGACCCATCAGGTCGAGCAACTGTCGGTCGGGAACCGTCCCGGCGACGTCATCACGATGTCGGAGCTGTCGCCGCTGAACCGCAGCCTGCTCAACGACGGCCTGCGTGAGATCGCGGCAGTCCAGCGACGTGTCGGCAACTTCGGCATCCCGGCCGTATAGGGTCGATTTCGATGGCGAGCGCGCAGAGCAAGGGGACCACCGAGGACGGTGGCCGGTCCGCCACCGTGCAGTCGGTGGACCGTGCCCTCATGGTGATGGAGATCATCGCGACGCTCGGCCAAGCGGGTGTCACCGAGATCGCCGCCGAGCTCGGCGTGCACAAATCGACTGTGTCCCGGCTCATTTCGGTGCTGGAGGCCAGAGGCTACGTCGAGCAGCTCTCCGACCGGGGCAAGTATCGACTTGGCTTCGCCATCGCCAGGCTGGCCCGATCGACCAGCGCCCAACTCGACCTGGTGAAGCAGAGCCAGGCCGCCTGCGACGCGCTCGCCATCGAGTCCGGCGAGACCACCAACCTGGCGGTCCTCGACGGTGACCGGATCGTGAACATCGCCGAGGCCATCGGCCCGGCGGGCATCGCGCTGCGCACCTGGGTCGGCCAGAGTTGCGCGGCCCACACGACCTCCAGCGGCAAGGTGCTCTTGGCGGGCCTCAGCGTGGGCGAGGTGCGCGAGCGCCTGGACAGTCGACTGGAGTCCTTCACCGACGACACGGTGACGACGCGTGCGGCGCTGGAGGCCGAACTGGACGTGGTGCGGCAGCGCGGGTGGGCCAGTGTTCGAGAGGAACTCGAAGTCGGGCTGAACGCGGTCGCCGCGCCCATCTACGACGCCGATGGCGAGGTGGTCGCAGCGCTCAGTGTGTCCGGGCCGTCCTACCGACTTGGCGAGGAGCACTTCGAAGCCACCGCCAAGCGCACCATCGCGGCGGCCGAGAGCATCAGCAGGCGACTCGGCTGGATCGGCATCTCCGGCCGCCCCTGACTGGCCCACGCTGGCGCTTCGCCGGCCTTGGGTCATTTAAGCTGGCACGTCGTGAGCTCTGCAGATACGCCCCAAGCCGGCCAGTCCGCCAATGACACACAAGACGTCACCGATCTACCCGAACAGTTCCGGATCCGGCAGGCCAAGCGCGAGCGGCTGCTTGCCGAGGGCCGCGATCCGTATCCGGTCGAGGTAGGCCGTACCCACACGCTCGCGGAACTCCGCGAGACCTACGCCGACCTCGCCGTCGATACCAAGTCCGGGCAGGTCGTGGGGATCGCGGGCCGGGTGGTCTTCGCGAGGAACTCCGGAAAGCTGTGCTTTGCAACGCTGCAGGAGGGCGACGGCACCCAACTGCAGGCGATGATCAGTCTCGACGGAGTGGGTCAGGACTCACTGGATGCCTGGAAGGCCGACGTCGACCTCGGCGACATCGTGTTCGTCCACGGCGAGGTGATCAGTTCCCGCCGTGGCGAATTGTCTGTGCTTGCCGATTCTTGGCAAATCATCTCGAAGGCGCTTCGGCCCCTTCCCGTTGCGCACAAGGAACTCAGCGAAGAATCGCGGGTACGGCAGCGCTACGTCGATCTGATCGTGCGTCCGGAGGCGCGCACCATTGCCCGGCAACGGATTGCCGTCGTCCGCGCGGTGCGTTCGGCCTACGAGCGGCGCGGCTTTCTCGAAGTCGAAACACCGATGCTTCAGACGCTGGCCGGCGGCGCCGCGGCGCGACCATTCGTGACGCACTCCAATGCTCTCGACGCCGATCTCTTCCTTCGCATCGCGCCGGAGTTGTTCCTGAAACGATGCTTGGTGGGTGGTTTCGAGAAGGTCTTCGAGTTGAATCGGAACTTTCGAAACGAAGGTGCGGATTCAACGCATTCTCCGGAATTCGCGATGCTGGAGACATATCAGGCCTATGGGACGTATGACGATTCGGCCGTGGTGACGCGAGAGATTATTCAGGAGGTGGCCGACGAGGCGATTGGCACCCGAAACGTGCCACTGCCCGATGGCAGCACCTACGATCTCGACGGCGAATGGGCCACGCTGGAAATGTATCCGTCGCTCTCGGAAGCCCTCGGGGAAGAGATCACGCCCGATACGGAGGTCGATCGCCTGTGGGCGATCGCGGACGCCCGCGGTGTCGAGATTGCCCGCGACCGTGGGTTCGGGCACGGCAAGCTGGTGGAGGAGCTGTGGGAGGACGCGGTCGGGGTCAACCTCTGGGCGCCGACCTTCGTGCGTGACTTCCCGGTGGAGACCTCCCCGCTGACGCGCGCTCACCGCAGCATTCCCGGTGTCACGGAGAAGTGGGATCTCTACGTCCGCCGCTTCGAGTTGGCGACGGGATACTCCGAGTTGATCGACCCCGTCGTGCAGCGTGAGCGGTTCGAGGCGCAGGCCAGGGCGGCCGCTGCGGGCGACGACGAGGCGATGGTTCTCGACGAGGATTTCCTGGCCGCCTTGGAGTACGGGATGCCGCCCACCACGGGTACGGGAATGGGTATCGATCGCTTGTTGATGGCTTTGACGGGCCTGTCGATTCGGGAGACCGTTTTGTTCCCGATTGTGCGCAGGCACGGGGGCTGAAGGGGCGTTTTCATACTTTTGTGTTGAATTGCCAAGGTTCATATGCAAGCATTGTCCCCGGGTTTGTGCGAAGTATGTCTCCGCGCCCGGACAGAAGGGTCAGTGTGAGCCAATGGCGAAGAAAGTGACCGTCACCTTAGTTGATGATTTCGACGGTGAAGGCTCTGCCGACGAGACCGTCGAATTCTCAAT
Source organism: Mycobacterium sp. (assembly GCA_025965555.1). Classification (GTDB taxonomy): domain Bacteria; phylum Actinomycetota; class Actinomycetes; order Mycobacteriales; family Mycobacteriaceae; genus Mycobacterium. Next base: position 26,291 of record JAOPWT010000419.1, on the reverse strand, counting down.
CGACGGCGTGAGTTACGAGATCGACCTTTCCTCCAAGAACGCCACGAAGCTTCGCGGCGACTTGAAGCAGTGGGTGGAAGCAGGTCGCCGAGTCGGGGGCCGTCGCCGCGGCCGTTCGGCTGGTTCCGGACGAGGTCGCGCGTCGATCGACCGTGAACAAAGTGCAGCCATCCGCGAATGGGCCCGCCGCAATGGTCATAGTGTTTCCACCCGCGGTCGAATTCCCGCCGATGTGATCGACGCATTCCACGCGGCAACGTAGTCGCGGGTTGCCAGCTCACGACCCGGCGGATCGGGTGACAACGCGCTTTCGCTAGGGGCGAACCGTGGCGACCGCTTCGGCGGAACCGATCCGCGTCCATCAGGCGTTAGTCCTTTGCAGCGCGGGAATCGTCACCGTCGGTCTTTTCACTACAAGAGGACAAGCGGGGCAGCCCGGGCCGCCGCCCACTACAGTGGACGGCAGGTGCAGAGCACGGCTCGCCGTGCGCAGAGCTGCGCTATCTACGGAGGGCAGGTAACCACCGATGTTCGAACGCTTCACCGACCGCGCACGGCGCGTCGTCGTCCTGGCTCAAGAAGAAGCCCGGATGCTGAACCACAACTACATCGGCACCGAGCACATCCTCCTTGGCCTCATTCACGAGGGTGAAGGCGTCGCTGCCAAGTCGCTGGAGTCGCTGGGCATCTCGCTGGAGGGCGTCCGCAGCCAGGTCGAGGAGATCATCGGCCAGGGCCAGCAGGCCCCGTCCGGCCACATCCCCTTCACGCCGCGCGCCAAGAAGGTCCTGGAGCTGAGCCTGCGAGAGGCTCTGCAGCTCGGTCACAACTACATCGGCACCGAGCACATCCTGCTCGGTCTGATCCGCGAGGGCGAGGGTGTCGCAGCCCAGGTGCTGGTCAAGTTGGGCGCCGAGCTGACGCGCGTGCGTCAGCAGGTGATCCAGCTGCTCAGCGGCTACCAGGGCAAGGAGACCGCCGAGACCGGCACGGGTGGGCGCGGTGGCGAGGCGGGCAACCCGTCGACGTCGCTGGTGCTCGACCAGTTCGGTCGCAACCTGACCGCAGCCGCGATGGAGGGCAAGCTCGATCCCGTCATCGGCCGCGAGAAGGAAATCGAGCGGGTCATGCAGGTGCTGAGCCGCCGCACCAAGAACAACCCGGTGCTGATCGGCGAGCCCGGCGTCGGCAAGACCGCCGTCGTCGAGGGCCTGGCGCAGGCCATCGTGCACGGCGACGTGCCAGAGACGCTCAAGGACAAGCAGCTGTACACCCTGGACCTCGGGTCCCTGGTGGCAGGCAGCCGCTACCGCGGTGACTTCGAGGAGCGCCTGAAGAAGGTGCTCAAGGAGATCAACACCCGCGGCGACATCATCCTGTTCATCGACGAGCTGCACACGCTCGTCGGTGCCGGTGCCGCCGAGGGCGCGATCGACGCCGCGTCGATCCTGAAGCCCAAGCTGGCCCGTGGTGAGCTCCAGACCATCGGTGCCACCACCCTGGACGAGTACCGCAAGTACATCGAGAAGGACGCCGCACTCGAGCGTCGCTTCCAGCCGGTGCAGGTCGGCGAGCCGACGGTCGAGCACACCATCGAGATCCTCAAGGGTCTTCGCGACCGGTACGAGGCGCACCACCGGGTGTCCATCACCGATGGCGCCATCGTGGCGGCCGCAACGTTGGCAGACCGCTACATCAACGACCGGTTCCTGCCCGACAAGGCGATCGACCTGATCGACGAAGCCGGCGCCAGGATGCGCATCCGTCGGATGACCGCTCCACCAGACCTGCGTGAGTTCGACGAGAAGATCGCCGACGCGCGCCGGGAGAAGGAATCTGCGATCGACGCGCAGGACTTCGAGAAGGCGGCGAACCTGCGCGATCGCGAGAAGACGCTGGTGGGTCAACGTGCCGAGCGTGAGAAGCAGTGGCGTTCGGGTGATCTCGACGTCGTTGCCGAGGTTGACGACGAGCAGATCGCCGAGGTCCTCGGCAACTGGACCGGGATCCCCGTGTTCAAGCTGACCGAGGCCGAGACCACGCGCCTGCTGCGCATGGAGGACGAGCTGCACAAGCGGATCATCGGCCAGGAGGACGCGGTCCGTGCCGTCTCCAAGGCGATCCGGCGTACCCGTGCCGGGTTGAAGGATCCCAAGCGCCCGTCGGGCTCGTTCATCTTCGCAGGCCCGTCCGGCGTCGGTAAGACCGAGCTGTCCAAGGCGTTGGCGAACTTCCTGTTCGGTGACGACGACGCCCTGATCCAGATCGACATGGGTGAGTTCCACGACCGCTTCACCGCGTCGCGGCTGTTCGGTGCCCCTCCGGGTTACGTCGGCTACGAAGAGGGTGGACAGCTCACCGAGAAGGTGCGTCGCAAGCCGTTCTCGGTCGTGCTCTTCGACGAGATCGAGAAGGCCCACCAGGAGATCTACAACACGCTGTTGCAGGTCCTCGAGGACGGTCGCCTCACCGACGGTCAGGGCAGGACGGTGGACTTCAAGAACACCGTGCTGATCTTCACGTCCAACCTCGGCACGTCCGACATCAGCAAGGCGGTCGGTCTCGGCTTCACCCAGGGTGGCGGCGAGAACAACTACGAGCGGATGAAGCTCAAGGTCAACGACGAGCTGAAGAAGCACTTCCGCCCGGAGTTCCTGAACCGCATCGACGACATCATCGTCTTCCACCAGTTGACCAAGGAAGAGATCATCCGGATGGTCGACCTGATGATCAACCGCGTCGGAAACCAGCTCAGGGCCAAGGACATGACCATGGAGCTGACGGACAAGGCGAAGGCGCTGCTGGCCAAGCGCGGCTTCGACCCGGTGCTGGGTGCCCGCCCGTTGCGGCGGACCATCCAGCGCGAGATCGAGGACGCCCTGTCGGAGAAGATTCTCTTCGACGAGGTCGGCCCCGGTCAGCTGGTCAAGGTCGACGTGGAGAACTGGGACGGCGAGGGAGCGGGCGAGGACGCAGTGTTCACGTTCGTCGGCGCTCCCCGGCCCGTCGTCGACGAGGACGCGCCGGACCTGGCCAAGGCCGGTGCGCCGGGAGCGGTGGACGCGGAGTAGCAAGTCGCACCGAGAATATGGGCGGTACCCCTCGCGGGGTACCGCCCATTTCTTCGTGACGGGCCCGAGTCATGTCGGTGGTCACGACGAGCTCAACAGCTGGGATGTGACCGGAAGGTAGGCGATGCCGTTGGCCTGTGCATATGATGCGTGGGTAATCGACGTACGAAGGAATGCTGGTGAAAATCCAGAGCGGTCGCGCCACTGTGAAAGTCAGACCCGACGTTCGTCACCTGTGATACGGGACGCGTACTCCCGAAAGGACAACTGACATGACAACTTCTGAGGCTCGCAGGAGCGCAGCGCCCGCGTTGGACTTCACCGCAACCAAGGCCGCTCTCTGGTTGTCGCTGACCGCGTTCTTCGCGCTCGTCGTGCTGTACTTCGTCGGAGTCGACCAGGGCGCCACGTCGGTATTCGGCGACAACATGTACATCCACGAATTCGTGCACGACGCCCGCCACCTCCTCGGCTTCCCCTGCCACTGACGCGCGGGGAGCAGCGCACACAATGGAAAAGCAGATCATCGGGCGCGGCCTCCTGGCCGGTGCCCTTGCCGGAGTGCTCGCATTCGTCGTCGCACGCATCTTCGTCGAACCGGTCATCGAGCGTGCGATCGGTTACGAGGACGGGGTCGGTGCCGCGCACGAGGCCATGGAGACCGCGGCGGGCCACGGCGGTCACGAACACGGCGTGGAACTCTTCACCCGCGGCGTACAGGCCAACATCGGCATGGGCTTCGGGGTGCTGGCATTCAGCATCGCGATGGGCGCCTTGTTCGCCGTCGTGTTCGCAGTGACCTACGGCCGGGTCGGCAACGTCTCGGCGCGTGTCCTTTCGGTGCTCATCGCCGGTGCAATGCTGTTGAGCCTCTACGTCGTTCCGGCGCTCAAGTACCCGGCCAACCCGCCCGCGGTGAGCCTTGCCGGGACCATCCGCCAGCGCACGCTGCTGTACCTGCTGATGGTGGTGGTGTCCGCGGCGCTGTTCGTCGGCGCGGTATATCTCGGGCGTCAGCTGGTGGCCCGGCTTGGCACCTGGAACGCCACGTTGGTCGCCGCGGGTGGCTACGTGGTGGCGATGGCGGCCGTGATGCTGGTCCTTCCGACGATCGACGAGACGCCGGGTCCGCTGCGTGACGACGCGGGCAACATCCTCTTCGGAGGATTCCCCGCCGATGACCTCTACCAGTTCCGGCTGTACTCGCTGGCCGTGCAGGTCGTCATGTGGACGACGATCGGCCTGGTGTTCGCGGCACTCATCTCGAAGGTGCTGGGCGGCAAGCGAAGCCCGGCGGAGGCCACCTTCTCAACGTGAGTGAGATCGTCCGGCTGACCCTCGTGTCACACGCCATGACGGATGCAATGGCGGCCGGGCGATTTCCCAGGGACGAGCCCCTCAATGCCCTCGGGCAGCGGCAGGTCGACGCCACCACCGATCTCGGCGTCGTCGATGCCGCTGTCTGTGCACCCGAGAAGCGCACCAGGCAGACCGCTGAACTGCTCGGATTGCGGGCCGAGACCGAGCCGCTGCTGGCCGATCTGAACTGCGGAGCGTGGCGCGGCAGCGTGTTGAACGGCGTCGGTCCCGCCGAGCTCACGCTCTGGTTGACCGATCCCACTCAAGCCCCCCACGGCGGAGAATCAGTGGCGGACTTGGTCGTTCGCGTCGGCGGTTGGTTGGATTCGTTGTCGGACCGCCGCGGGCGTCTGGTGGCCGTCACTCATCCGGGCGTCATCCGCGCCGCGATCGTCGTCGCGCTGAGTGCGCCGCCGAAGTCGTTCTGGCGCATCGACGTCGGCCCCGTCAGTCGCACCGTTCTGCACCTTCGCGGCCACGCCTGGACCTTGAGGTCCACGGGCTGAGGCTCAGGCGGGCTGAACGAGCCGAAATGCGCCCTGCGCGATGGACAGCAACCAGCCGGCCGCCGTCGGGCTGCGGAACTTCGGCCAGTTCATCTGGAAGCTGACAACCCACGGCTGACCCGTTCGGTCGACGGCGTACCAGCTGAAGGTCAAGTCGCCTGGCAGGTTTCCGCCCTTCGCACCGATGTAGGCCCACTTCGTCTTGTCGAGATCGATGCCCGGAATCGCGGACAGAATGTCCTTGACCGGTGCGGCGGGGCCGACCGCAGCCGACTGCAGGGCCGCATGCACCCGGCAGATGTCCGCCGCGGTGCCGTACCACTCGGCACCGTACGGCGACGCAGGAGTGTGGGTGCGGGCCGGATCCGGTTCGTAGTGGCGGGTATTCGTCTGCGCGATGAGTTGGGCGCGGCCCTGGGGCGACGCGGCCTTCCACTGCTCGCGCAGATCCGGTTCGCCCCAACCCACCGAGAAGAGCTCGTGCGTGTTCGGGAACGGGGTCATGCTGGCCGGGTCGTGATGGCCCGCATGGACGAGTGCCCGCTCGACGGCGCCCGGTCCGAGCCGAGCCATCAGCAGATCGGTGGCCATGTTGTCGCTGGCCGAGATCATCTGCTGCGCAGCTCTTCTCACCGTCACCTGTGATCCGGGCGGAAGGTCGTCCAGCCCTGCCGAGCCGACGGCCTTCGCCTCCTTGGTGATGGTCAGCTGATCGTCCCAGCCGACCGTGCCCGCGTTGACCGCATCCGCGATGGCGAGGAGCACGTACAGCTTGAAGATCGAGGCAAGGGGTAGCGAATCGTTGACGTTGGTGCCCGCCACCGTCGTGCACTTGCCGTCGGTGACCTTGGAGGCTTGGTACGAGTAGTGGGCGCCCGACTTCGCCAGGACGGCGTCGATGTCGGACCACTGCTTGATCTCCGGCTTCTGCAGGGTGACTTCGAAGCGGTCGACCAACCCGGCGTCGTTCGTGCGCAACTCGATGTCTTGACCGACCCCGTAGGAGGTCAGCAGGTGCAGAGTGGCCAAGCCCGCGCCGTAGTCGATGCCGGTGACCGAGAAGGGCCGGTCCCACCACATCCGGTCCATCGTGAAGGCGACGTCGTCCACCTGTCGGGGAGCGGCGAGCGTCGCCACGCCGACGACGCCGATCGGCCAATCCGAGTTGAGCATGTCGACGGTCTGCTTGGCGCGAAGACCCTGCGGGGTGTTGGTTTCGATGCGGGCGCCGTAGGCGGCCTCAGCCGGAGCGGCGGGGCCGGAGTTGGCGCATCCGCAAGCCAGGGCGGCGACGACGGTGACGGCAACCCCAAGAGCGGTCGCCCGCCGTCCCACCCGGCTACGCCTTCGAGTCGGTCCCGGCAACAACGATTCCCACGTCGCTACGCTCCTGCCCGCGGAACGTCCAGCACTACCTCGAACTCGAGCAGAGAGGCACCCGTGGCGACGGGGTTCGCGCGCTGACCCGCGTGCGCCTCGACTGCGGGGCCGCTGGCCCAGGCCTGGAACGCCTCGTCGGACTCCCACTGTGTCACCACGAAGTAGCGGTTCTCGCCCTTGACGGGGCGCAGCAGCTGGAAACCGAGGAAGCCAGGCTGATTGTCGACGGCATGAGCACGGTGCGCGAAGCGCTTCTCCAACTCGGGCCCTGCGTCGGGCGGAACCTCGATCGCGTTGATCTTCACCACGGACATGGGCACTACGTTACCGGTTCGTTATCCCCGGTCGCTTTGGCTCCTGCCAGGATGTCGGGCATGCGTTCCCCATTGCTGACCGCCCGCGGCGGCGACGGCGAGCCCATCGTCCTGGTGCACGGGCTGATGGGGCGCGGTCGTACCTGGTCGCGGCAGCTGCCGTGGCTGACCGAACGGGGAGAGGTGTACACCTACGACGCGCCGTGGCACCGCGGCCGCGACGTCGAAGACCCGCACTCCGTCAGCACCGAGCGCTTCGTGGAGGACCTCGCCGATGCCGTCGCCGAATTCGGACGGCCCGCCACGTTGATCGGACATTCGATGGGGGGGCTGCACTCGTGGTGCCTTGCGGCGGTGCGCCCGGATTTGGTGTCCGCGCTCGTCGTCGAGGACATGGCACCCGACTTCCGCGGCCGCACGACCGGTCCATGGGAGCCGTGGCTGCACGCGCTCCCCGTCGAATTCGGTTCGGAGAAGCAGGTCTTCGATGAGTTCGGACCCGTTGCCGGCCGGTACTTCCTCGAGGCGTTCGACCGAACCGCGACCGGGTGGCGGTTGCATGGCCGCACCGAGCGCTGGATCGAGATCGCCGCTCAGTGGGGCACCCGCGACTACTGGGACCAGTGGCACGCAGTCCGCGCGCCGGTGTTGCTCATCGAGGCCGGCAATTCCGTCACTCCCCGGGGCCAGATGGATCAGATGCGAAAGACCGGCCACCAGACGACGTATCTGCACGTGCCCGGCGCCGGTCACCTCGTTCACGACGACGCGCCACGGGAATACCGCGACGCGGTGGAACCGTTCTTAGCGACGTTCGCCCGTCACGCCTGAGGCAGGCCAAGAGGGGGCGTGCTCGAACCGCGTGCGGGCTGCATCGGCGTCGTGTTGGACGCGGTACCAATCGGGGTCGCCGAACTGGTTGACCAGGTGGCCGCGCAGAGCGTCATGGCGGTGGCTGGCCCAACTCAGAACCGCGGCCAGCCCGAAAGGCGCGGACAAGATCAGGAAGGCAAGTATCACGGTCATGGCAGCAATTGTTCGTCCAGAAATATTCCGCCAACAGTGGCAGAACAGCCGCGGTACGTTAAGATACTGCCATGATTGAGACTGTCTCGGCACTGGTGCTGGACGGGGTGGCTCCCTTCGAGTTCGGCGTCATCTGCGAGGTCTTCGGTATCGACCGCACCGCCGATGGCGTGCCCAACTTCGACTTCAAGATCTGCGGCCCCGAGCCGGGCAAGTCGCTGCGGATGACGGTCGGTGCCCACCTGACTCCCGATCACGGCTTCGACAGCCTCATCGGCGCCGACCTGGTCGCGATCCCGGCGATCGCTGGGCCGGACTATCCGCAGGAGGCGCTCGACGCGGTCCGAACCGCAGCCGCATCCGGTTCGATCATCCTGACCGTGTGCTCGGGGGCGTTCCTGGCCGGCGCCGCCGGACTGCTCGACGGCCGCAAGTGCACCACCCACTGGATGCACGCCGACGAACTGGCCGCCCTTCACCCCACCGCGGACATCGACCGCAACGTGCTGTTCGTGGACGACGGCAACCTCATCACCAGCGCGGGCACGGCCGCGGGTATCGACGCCTGCCTGCACCTGGTCCGGCGCGAGATGGGCAGTGAGGTCACCAACATCATCGCCCGCCGCATGGTCGTGCCGCCGCAGCGCGACGGCGGTCAGCGCCAGTACATCGACCAGCCCATCCCGGTGCGCTGCTCGGAAGGTTTTGCGCCGCATCTGGATTGGATTCTGGTCAATCTGGACAAGCCGCACACGGTCGCTACGCTCGCGAAGCGGGCCAGCATGTCTGGGCGCACCTTTGCGCGCAGGTTCGTCGACGAAACCGGCCGCACCCCAATGCAATGGGTCACCGATCAGCGCGTGCTCTATGCGCGGCGACTGCTCGAGGAGACCGATCTCGACATCGACCGGGTCGCGGACAAGTCCGGCTTCGGCACCGCAACGTTGCTTCGGCATCACTTCCGTCGCGTCATTGGCGTGACCCCATCGGACTATCGCCGTCGGTTCGCCTGTGACGATTCTGGTTGTGCGGCAACGGCTTAGGGTTCAGCTCAGCTGTCGCCGGGACAGTCGACGTCGACGTAGGCCGTGCTGAACTGGTCCGGCACGATCTGATGGCCTGCCGCATCCGTGTTCGAGATACCGTGCACTCCGGTGACGCTGCACTGCGACAGCGGCTGGTTCGCCGAGCCGTTGATCTGCACGGCGTACCCCATGTCGTTCAGCGTCTTGACGATGTCGGCCGCCGAGGTGCCTCCAGTCGGTGCCGCGGCCGCGTCGCCTGCCGAGCCGACGATCGAGAACACCAGAATGCCCAAAGCCGCTGTGCGAGCTACCAATTTGCTCATCTGCCTACCCCTACCCAAGACCGCAGCATCGCGGACGGTGAATGATTCACCCCTAGATAGGGCAGTGGGTTACATCATGGCGCGTACACGCACCACGTGCCTGGGACACCCCTGAGCCGATGCTCGCCGCGCTCGGTGAACGTCCGGTGCGAACCGGTGACGATCTCGCGCACCGTCGACGAGACCAGCACCTCGCTCGGACCTGCCAGCGCGGCGACTCGCGCGCCGATGTGCACCGCCATGCCCGCGATGTCGTGTCCGCGCATCTCGACCTCACCGGCGTGAATGCCGACCCGCACTTCGATGCCGAGCGTGCGCACCGCGTCGACGATCCCGTCCGCACAGTCGAGGGCGATGCTGGGGCTGCTGAACGTCGCGACGAAACCGTCACCGGCCGTGTTGACTTCGTGACCGCCGAAGCGCAGGAGTTCCCTGCGCACCACGGTGTCGTGGCTGTCGAGCAGGTCGCGCCAGTGGTCGTCGCCCAGTGCGGCGGCGCGCTCGGTGGACCCGACGATGTCGGTGAACACGATCGTGGTGAGGACGCGTTCGAAGTCGGTGCCGCCGCGCTTGCCGGTGACGAACTCCTCGATCTCGGCGAGGATCGGCATGGTGTCGCCGACCCAGTACAGGGTGTCGGCCCCGGGAAGTTCGACGTAGCGCGCACCGGTGATGTGCTCGGCGAGGTAACGCCCGTGGCCCACTGCGACGAGTGAGGACTCCGCGCGATGCATCACCAGGGTGGGTGCAGCGATGAGCGGAAGTTTGTCCCGGACGTCGGCGTCGATGAGCGCCTGGTTGGCGCGGCGCGCCATGCTCGGTGAGGCCGCCCGGTTGCCCGCGGAGTCCCACCACGCGCGGAACGCCTGGTCACGGGCGACCGACGGCGCGACGAGCTCGAGGATGTCGAAGCCCTGCTCGACGGCGTCGGGTTCCATCACCACCGTGGTGAATGGGCTGGCGCCACTGGGGTGGGCTCCGGCCTCGTAGTCGGGTGCCCACAGCGCGCGCGCAGCGGCACTGAGCAGCACCAGACCCGACACCCGCTCGGGGCGATCGCCGGCAAGGAAGAGCGCACTCATCGCGGTGAAACCCGACGCGAGGAGCGTGGCCGTCTCGCATCCGACGGCGTCCATCACCGCGACGGCGTCCTCGGCCCAGCACGCCGGGGTGACCTTGTCCGCCCCGATGCGTGAGGACATGCCCATGCCGCGATGATCGAATCGGATCACCCGGCAGAACGACGACAGTCGACGATAGAAGCGGTACATCGAGGGCTCGGCGTCGATGGAGTCGATCGGAATGAACGGCCCGGGCATCACCACCAGGTCCACCGGGCCATCGCCGATCACCTGATAGGCAATGTCCAGGTCGCCCCGCGATGCGTAGCGAGTCCGCGGGGCCCGCGAAACGGGTACGACCACGTGCCCAGGCTAGTTCACCGTGGCGTTCGGGGCTCCCGATTCGACTCCGGCTTCACCGCCTTCGCCCGCCAGCGCGAACAATCCGCCAGCCGTCTGCTCGACCAGCCCGTCGGTCAGCAGTGAGTCGAGCGCGCGGTCGCGCTGTGCCGGGTCCGATGACCACGCCACATCCAGCTGCGCCCTGCCGACCGGAGCATCGTTGGCGCGCAACACATCCAGCAGTCGGCCGCGCACCTGCCGATCCGTGCCCGCGTACTTCTGCACGCGACGGGCGGGCTCGGTCGACGGCGGATAGCCAGCCGACCGCCATGCGCAGACGCTCAACGGGCACAGTCCGCAGCGGGGCGACCGCGCGGTGCACACCGTCGCCCCGAGCTCCATCAGCGCGATCGAAAAACTCGGTGCGCGTTCGTCATTCGGAAGGATGGCGTCTACGTCGGCGAGATCGCGGACGCTGGCAGGCGAGTCCGCCCGACCGTGCACGACTCGGGCCACCACGCGTCGCACGTTGGTATCGACGACGGGAACCCGCTTGCCGTATGCGAAGCACGCGATCGCCCGCGACGTGTACGTGCCGACGCCGGGCAAGGTGAGGAGCGTGTCGACGTCGTCGGGCACCACGTCACCGTGCTCGACTGCGATCGCCGTGGCGCACTCGTGCAGCCGCTTGGCCCGGCGCGGGTAGCCGAGCTTGCCCCATGCTCGCAGCACGTCGGCCGCACTCGCGGCCGCGGTGGTGGACGGGGTCGGCCACCGCGCCACCCAGTCCCGCCAGATCGGCTCGACCCTGGCGACGGGGGTCTGCTGCAACATGAATTCACTGACCAGGATCTGCCACGCCGAGACGCCCGGCCGCCGCCACGGCAGGTCCCGCTGAAACTCCCCGTACCAACCCAGCAGTTCGGTCGCGTCGACCATCAGGGCCTACTCCAGGCACAATGTGGCCATGCCAAATACGAGCCCGGTAACCGCATGGAAGGCACTCAGCGAGGGTAACGACCGTTTCGTCGCAGGCACGCCCGAGCACCCCAGCCAGAGCATCGAGCACCGTGCCAGCCTCGCCGACGGACAGAAGCCGACCGCAGTGGTGTTCGGCTGCGCCGACAGCCGGGTGGCGGCCGAAATCATCTTCGACCAGGGCCTCGGCAACATGTTCGTCGTGAGGACCGCCGGCCACGTGCTGGACTCGGCAGTGCTCGGCTCCATCGAGTACGCGGTCACGGTCCTCAACGTCCCACTGATCGTCGTGCTCGGACACGACAGTTGCGGGGCGGTCAAGGCGACGCTCGCGGCGCTCGACGAGGGCGCGGTGCCCGGCGGCTACGTCCTCGACATCGTCGAACGCGTCACACCGTCGATCCTGCTCGGCCGCAAGGAAGGCCTCACCCGCGTCGACGAATTCGAGGCCAGACACGTCAGCGAGACAGCCAAACAGCTCGTCAGCCGCTCGAAGGCCATCTCCGACGGCGTCGAATCCGGCACGCTGGCGATCGCCGGCGTGACCTACCACCTGGCCGACGGCAGGGCCTGTTTGCGGGAATCCGTGGGAGACATCGGCGCAGGCTGACCGACGACACGCCGGGCGAGGTCGGACGACTATGTGTGACCTGGCCTTACCGTAGATTCGTGCTGGAAACTGAACCGCATAGCCCGTTGCCGCCGGAGATCTACCGGCGCAGGCGTTTCCTCGCGCTGGGGGTTGGGGCGCTAGTTCTCGTCATCGTCATCGCTGTCGTCGTGGTGGTCTTCACCAACAGCACCAGCGGAAACTCGAGCGACACCCAGCAGGCCGCGACGGCCACTGCGGCGCCCCCGACGCCGCTCCCTGGGGCAAACCCCGAGGTCAAGAGCCCGATCATGCCGCCGGCTCAGCAGGCTCCGCCCCCGACTCCGACGCCCGTCGAGGCCGTCGTGCCGCCGCCGGTGCTCAAGGAGGGCGACGATTGCCCTGACTCCACCCTGGCGGTGAAGGGCATCACCAGCCAGCCGAACTACGTCGTCGGTGATCAGCCGAAGTTCACCATGGTCGTCACCAACATCGGTCTCGTCGCGTGCAAGCGCGACGTCGGCGCGGCGGTGCTGGCGGCATACGTGTACGGACTCGACAACAACCGCCTGTGGTCGAATCTCGACTGCGCACCGTCCAACGAGACGCTGGTCAAGACGTTCAACCCCGGCGAGCAGGTGACCACCGAGGTGACGTGGACCGGTATGGGCTCCGCGGCGAACTGCCCGTTGCCGCGTCAGCCGATCGGCCCCGGGACCTACAACCTGGTCGTGCAACTGGGCAATCTGCGGTCGGCGACGGTTCCGTTCGTCCTGGCCCAGCCCGCCGCTCCGGCGCCGGGCGATGCACCGCCGGCCCCCGCCGGCGCACCTGCGCCGGAAACTGCGGCACCCGCCCCGGCGGGCTAGCTCTCGCGTCGGTTGAGTTCGCGTTCGTATTGGATGCGCTAGGCGCGGTCTTCGGCGCGGGTGTTGGCGCCGGGGCATGGTCAGGTGGCGCGTGTCGCCGAGCCGCACCAGCGCGATGCCGGAAGGAGTCGTGCCCACCGCCGACGATGCCCTCAGGCCAGTTGGTCCGCGATCGTCGACTCGGCCAGCTGGGACAGGCCTTCGCGGATGTGGCGAGCCCACATCGACCCGATTCCGTCCACGGACTGCAGATCGTTGGCACTTGCGGCCAGCACGCCCTGCAGCGAGCCGAAGGACCGCACCAGCAGGTCTACGTGCGCGAACTGCAGCCGCGGGATGGCCGCCATCGCGCGGTAGCCGCGCGAGCTCATCGCCGAGTCCTGCGCCTCGAGGGTCGACGGATAGCCAAACACTCTGGCCAGCGCCGTGAAGTCGAGGAGTTCGTTGTCGCTGAGGGTGTCGAGCTCGTCCAGCGTGGCCAGCACCTGCGCTGTGGACGGCGGATCCGGGGCGGCGTGATAGTCGCGGGCGATCAGTTCGCGGGCGGTGTCGTTGTCGCCGACCAGTTCTTCGAGCTGCAACTTGAGCTGGCGTCCGTTGGTGCCGAGTTCGACGACGTCGGCGTCGATCTCGAGGCTGATGCGGCGCACCATCTCCAGTCGTTGTGCCACGGTCATCACGTCGCGCAGGGTGACGAAGTCCTCGATCTCGGCCGTCGAGAGCTGCCGGTTGACCTCGTCGAGGCGGGCCTTGTAGCGCTCTAGCGTGGCGATGGTCTGATTCGCGCGAGACAGAATTGTCGCGGAATCGGGCACGACATGCCGCTCGCCTGCGACGTAGACGGTGACGATGCTCATCGAATGGCTCACGGAGACAACGGGATAACCGATCTGCACCGCGGTGCGCTCGGCCGACCGGTGTCGCGTGCCAGACTCGTCGGTGGGGATCGACGGATCCGGGACGAGCTGGACGTTGGCACGCAGGATGCGGGTGCCGTCGCTGGAGAGCACCACCGCGCCGTCCATTTTGGACAGCTCACGCAATCTGGTGGGCGCGTAGGCGACGTCGAGGGCGAAGCCGCCGTCACAGATGGCCTCCACCGTGTCGTCATAGCCGAGCACGATCAAAGCGCCCGTACGACCGCGCAGAATGCGCTCGAGCCCGTCGCGAAGCGCTGTTCCCGGCGCGAGCTGCCCGAGGGTCTCCCGCAGCGTCGGTCGAGCGAGTTGCACGACGTTGCCGCGCCCTGTTCTGGCAGCCTTCACGGCCATTACCCCTCCTTGCTCCGGCCGCCATTGTCTCTCACATTTTGGGAGATGGTCCTGAGCACCCGCAATGCCCCCGAGATGTTGTCTGCCGACGTGACCGTCAGGCCAGCCGGGACCTCCTTCACGCCCGGCGGCACGACGGCGCAGGTGAACCCGAGCCTGGCCGCCTCGGCGAGGCGGCGGTCCATGCCCGTCACCCTGCGAAGATCGCCCGCGAGACCGACCTCGCCGATGGCCACCACCGTGGTCGGCATCGGAATGTCGGCGTAGGCCGACGCGATCGCGAGCGCGACCGCGAGGTCCGATGACGGATCGGTGAGCCGCATACCGCCTACCGTCGACAGGTAGATGTCGTTCTGCCCGACCCTGAGATTGGCCCGCTTCTCGAGCACCGCGGTGATCATCGCCGCACGGGCCGAGTCGATGCCGCTGACCGCTCGCCGTGGGTTGCCCGCCGCTGCGGACCCGATGAGCGCCTGCACCTCGCCGATGAGTGGTCGCTTGCCGTCGAGGGTCACGGTCACCGCGGTGCCGGACACCGGCTGCGGCCGCTGGTCCAAGAAGAGCCCCGATGGGTCGGCGACGCATTCGATTCCGTTGTCGTGCAACAGGAAACAACCCACCTCGTCTGCGGCACCGAAGCGGTTCTTCACACCGCGCACCATTCGCAGGGCCGACGAGCGGTCGCCCTCGAAGTGCAGTACGACGTCGACGAGGTGCTCGAGCGAACGCGGGCCGGCGATCGCACCCTCCTTGGTCACGTGGCCGACGAGGATGATCGCGACACCGGTGGCCTTGGCAGCCATCGTCAGCGCCGTGGTCACCGCGCGCACCTGGGTGACGCCGCCGGTGACCCCGTCGACCTCGGTGGTCGACATGGTCTGCACCGAGTCGACGACGATGAGCGTCGGCTTTACCTGCTCGATGTGGCCGAGGGCGGTCTGAAGGTCGGACTCGGCCGCGAGGAAGACCTCGTCGTGGGTGCAACCGGTGCGCTCGGCACGCAGCCGGATCTGGCCCGCCGACTCTTCACCGGACAGGTAGAGGGCGCGCCGACCGGACTGTGCCCACCGGTGCACCACCTCGAGAAGCAGCGTCGACTTGCCCACCCCGGGATCACCCGCCAGAAGCGTCACCGAACCAGGGACGAGGCCTCCGCCGAGAACCCGGTCGAGCTCACTGACCCCGGTGTTGAAGTGCCTGGTCGAACCCGGATCGATCGAACTGATCGGAACTGCAGGCGAACTGGGAGCGACGGCACGGCCCGACGCCGAAGCGGCAATGGGGGTGAGGACCGCAACCTCGTCGACGGTGCCCCAACTGCCGCAGTCCGGGCACCGGCCGACCCACTTGGCGGTGACGTGATGGCATTCCGAACAGCGGTGTTGGGAACGCGCCTTGGAACCAACCTTCGCCACGTGCTGACGGTATCCGCCAGCTCCGACAGAACGGCGGCAGCGGGGGCTAGTGGCCGCCCGTGTCGGTTTGGGCGCCTGCCTCGACTGCGGCCTCACGGCGGGGGGCTTCACCCGCGGAGATCGGCACGTCGACTTCCTTCTGGCCCGAACGCTCGAAGGTGAAGGTGAACGGGTAGGTCAGCCCGTTGCTGATCGGCTGCGTGAGCGCAATCTTGGCCTCGGCGGTATTGGCGGCCTCGGTGGCGCCCAGCGGGCTGGGCGTGCCGTCCGGCGTCCCGACGATCAGCGTTCCGCCGGCAGGCACCCGAAGGTCACCGGTGAGGCTGACGGTGCCGATGGTCGACGTGATGGACACCAGACGGTCGGGCTTGTCGGCCGATTCGTTGACCGCCACGAAGAGCAACTCGGCGACGGTCCCCGGCTGCACGTAGTCGGCGGTCTGGGGGGCGCGCACGTGCACGTTGCGCAACGCGATGCCCGAGGTGGGGTCGCCGACCCAGGTGAGGGTGCCGTTGACGGCAGGCTGCTGGCTGGCGCTCTGGGCGATCTGGCCTGCGCTGCAACCGGACAGGGCGAGTGCGGCGCTCAGGCCGCAAACGGCCAGTGCAGCGACGGAAAACCGCGATTTCGAGAGCGTCACTCAAGCCTCCTGCTCGGGCGACGGGACGACCGTGACGTGCATCCCGTGTGTCGACTATGGAGAGTAGTAGGTAGCGGAGGGAGGCGGAAGCCGAGGGCTCGCGAGTGGCCCGACATCGCTCGTCCCGACGGGGCGGCGGCGCCTCCGAATCAGTCGGCCCAGGTTTGCCGACGAGCGGTCGCGTTGCACGGATTTGTCACCCTGTCAACCCCTAGTCTTCACCGACAATGCCCCTGACCTGCATCGTTGCGCAACGCGTGTCTTAGCTCCGTGCTAACATTGGGTTGTGAAAGGGGCTCGAATCTGATGATTTTCAAGGTCGGAGACACCGTTGTCTATCCACATCACGGTGCTGCGTTAATCGAGGCGATCGAAACCCGGACCATCAAGGGTGAGCAGAAGGAGTATCTCGTCCTGAAGGTCGCTCAGGGCGATCTCACGGTTCGAGTTCCCGCAGACAACGCCGAGTATGTCGGTGTTCGTGACGTCGTGGGTCAGGAGGGTCTCGACAAGGTCTTCCAGGTTCTGCGTGCCCCGCATACCGAAGAGCCGACCAACTGGTCGCGTCGGTACAAGGCAAACCTGGAGAAGCTGGCCTCCGGTGACGTGAACAAGGTTGCCGAGGTCGTCCGCGACCTGTGGCGTCGTGATCAGGAGCGCGGGTTGTCCGCAGGCGAGAAGCGCATGCTGGCCAAGGCTCGGCAGATCCTCGTTGGTGAACTCGCATTGGCTGAGAACACCGACGAGGAAAAGGCCGAGACCATCCTCGACGAGGTTCTGGCCGCCGCTTCCTGACGTTCCTGGTGCACTAGATGGTGCCGAGGATCGGTCTTGGCACCGACGTACATCCCATTGAAGCAGGACGGCCGTGTTGGCTGCTGTGCCTGTCATTCGATGACGCCGACGGCTGCGCTGGGCATTCCGACGGGGACGTCGCGGCGCATGCGCTCTGCGACGCTCTGCTGAGCGCAGCCGGACTCGGCGATCTGGGCAGCGTGTTCGGCACCGACCGTGCCGAATGGCGTGGCGTCAGCGGCGCCGACATGCTGCGCCACGTTCATGGATTGCTCATGGCCGAGGGCTTCCGCATCGGTAACGCCGTCGTTCAGGTCATCGGCAACAGGCCGAAGATTGGGCCTCGTCGTGCCGAGGCGCAACGAGTACTCTCCGGTTTGCTCGATGCGCCGGTGTCGGTGTCGGCGACGACCACCGACGGCCTCGGCCTGACCGGTCGTGGCGAGGGGTTGGCAGCGATCGCGACCGCTTTGGTGGTCGGTGTGGACGATTGAGGTGTGACAGGCCGGTAAGCTGGCCCGTCGTGACCGATCAGCCCCTACGACTTCACGACACCATGACGGGTGTGGTGCGTGACTTCGTACCCCTGCGCGACGGGCACGCCTCGATCTACCTCTGCGGGGCCACCGTCCAGGGACTGCCCCACATCGGGCATGTCCGCAGCGGCGTCGCGTTCGACGTACTGCGTCGCTGGCTGACGGCCAAGGGTTTCGACGTCGCCTTCATCCGCAACGTCACCGACATCGACGACAAGATCCTCAACAAGGCGGCCGACGCCGGCCGGCCGTGGTGGGAGTGGGCGGCCACCTACGAGCGGGCGTTCACCGCGGCTTACGACGCCCTCGGCGTACTGCCCCCGTCGGCCGAACCGCGTGCCACCGGCCACATTACCCAGATGGTCGAGCTGATCGAGCGGCTGCTGGCCGACGGGCACGCCTACACCGGTGGCGGCGACGTCTACTTCGACGTGCTGAGCTACCCCGACTACGGCAAGTTGTCCGGCCACCGGATCGACGACGTGCACCAGGGCGAGGGCGTCGCAACGGGCAAGCGCGACCCGCGCGACTTCACGCTGTGGAAGGGCGCCAAACCGGGCGAACCGTCATGGCCGACCCCGTGGGGTCCCGGTCGCCCCGGCTGGCACACCGAGTGCGTCGCGATGTGCGAGACGTATCTCGGCCCGGCGTTCGACATCCACGCGGGCGGCATGGACCTCGTCTTCCCGCACCACGAGAATGAGATCGCCCAGGCGCGGGCGGCAGGCGACGGTTTCGCCCAGTACTGGATGCACAACGGCTGGGTCACCATGGGCGGCGAGAAGATGAGCAAGTCGCTGGGCAACGTGCTGGCGATTCCCGCGGTGCTGCAGCGGGTCAGGGCCGCCGAGCTCCGCTACTACCTTGGCAGCGCGCACTACCGCTCGATGCTGGAGTTCTCCGAGAACGCGCTTCAGGATGCGGTCAAGGCATACACCGGCATCGAGGAGTTCCTGCACCGCGTGCGCAGCCGGGTCGGCACCGTCGTGCCCGGCGAGTGGACCGCGAAGTTCGGTGCGGCACTCGACGACGACCTGGCAGTGCCCGCTGCGCTTGCCGAGGTGCACGCCGCGCGGGCAGAGGGCAACCGCGCCCTCGATGCTGGTGATCACGACGCGGCGATGACGCACGCGCGTTCCATCAGGGCGATGATGGGCATCCTCGGCTGCGACCCGCTCGACGAGCGTTGGGAATCACGCGACGAGACGTCGGCGGCACTCGCCGCCATCGACGAGTTGGTGCAGTGGGTCCTCGCCAGTCGCGCCGAGGCCCGCGACCAACGAAACTGGGCTCAGGCCGACGAGATTCGTGACCGGCTCAAGGCGGCTGGCATAGACGTCACCGACACCGCCGACGGACCACAATGGGCACTGCTCGACGGGGGCAAGTAGATGGCAGGCAACTCCCAACGGCGTGGCGCAGTGCGCAAGGCAGGCACCAAGAAGGGGCCGACGGTTGGCTCCGGCGGTGTGCGGCGCCGTGGGCTCGAGGCCAAGGGTGCCACTCCGCCTGCCAGCGCTCGCCCTCACCATCCCGCAGGCAAGCGGGCCGCGAAGGCCGCCAGGTCGGACCAGGGACGCCACAAGAAGACCGACGAGACCGAGGTCGTCCTCGGCCGAAACCCGGTGTTGGAGTGTCTTCGCGCGGGAGTACCGGCCACCGCGCTGTGGGTCGTTCTCGGGACCGAGTCCGATGAGCGCCTCACCGAGTCGGTGCAGCGGGCGGCCGACGCAGGCATCGCCATTCTCGAGGTGCAGAAGCACGACCTGGACCGCATCAGCTCCAATGGCCTGCACCAGGGCATCGCGCTGCAGGTGCCGCCGTACAACTACGCGCATCCGGACGACCTGCTGCGCGCGGCGACTTCGGATGCGACGCCAGCTCTGCTCGTCGCCTTGGACAACATCTCCGATCCGCGGAATCTCGGTGCGATCGTGCGGTCGGTCGCTGCGTTCGGTGGGCACGGGGTGCTGATCCCGCAGCGCCGATCCGCGTCGGTGACGGCGGTCGCGTGGCGCACCAGTGCGGGGGCCGCGGCGCGTCTTCGCGTCGGACGGGCGACCAACCTGACCAGGACGCTGAAGAGTTGGGCTGACGAGGGCCTGCAGGTGGTCGGGCTCGACGCGGACGGGGACACCCAGCTCGACGAACTCGACGGCAGCGGACCAATGGTCGTCGTCGTCGGATCCGAGGGCAAGGGCCTCTCGCGCTTGGTGCGGGAGAACTGCGACGCGATCGTGTCGATCCCGATGGCGGGGCCGACGGAGTCGCTCAATGCGTCGGTCGCGGCGGGCGTGGTGCTCGCCGAGATCGCCCGCCAGCGGCGTTAGGGCGTGATCTCCGCCGGTCGGGTTTCCGGCATGAGGAATGCGTACAGCCCGAAGCCCACCGCGGCGACGACGGCCAGCGTCCAGAACGCGATCGTGTAGCCCTCGGCGACGATGATGAAGCCCGCGACCGTGGCGCTGAGCGCGGCCCCGAGGCCCTGGCGAGGAAGAAGTTCAGCGCGTCGAGCGCGCGCAACGACTGACGCGACGCCACGTCAGACCCCGATCACCCGGATCGCCGCCCAGAGTCCCAGGACCCCGACCACGAGCGTGACGGGTACCGTGAAGAACCCGACCCGGCTGAACTCCAGGAATCCGGCAGGCAGGCGCTCGCGTTGAACCACGCTGCGCCACAACAGGTTCGACAGCGAGCCGGGGTAGGTCAGGTTGGGCCCGACGTTGACCCCGATCAGCACGGCGAGCACCGCGGCGGCCCCCATCCCGGCGACCAGTGGCAACAGCACCAGCACCGCTGGCAGATTGTTGACGACGTTCGACAGCAGGGCGGCGGCGACGGCGATGCCGAGCAGGGCGGGCAACGTGGTCCCGGTGGGCAACACATGGCGCATCGCCTCGTCGAGGCCGTGCTTCATCACCGCGGTCACGACCACGCCAAGGCAAAGCACGAACGCGAGGAACGGCACGTTGGCGGCCTTCGCGATGCCGGTGACGGTGCTGCGGCGCTGAATCAGACCGCGCACGCCGAGCACCACCGAGCCGGCGAGCGCCGCCCATGCAGGTGACGTGTCCAGAAACGACGTGACCGCGAATCCGACCAGTGTCAGCGCCAGCACGACGAGCACGAAGATCGGCAGTTCCGCGGGCGGTGGGGTGGCCTGCTCGACGGGCTTCTCGGCCAACTCGCGCCG
The DNA here is from genome assembly GCA_025965555.1 of Mycobacterium sp. GTDB lineage: Bacteria > Actinomycetota > Actinomycetes > Mycobacteriales > Mycobacteriaceae > Mycobacterium. Next base: position 5,595 of record JAOPWT010000419.1, on the reverse strand, counting down.
GAAGAACCAGCGCAGCAGCACGTACTCCGCGGCGATCGCGAGCAGCCAGGGCAGCGCCATGACGGCGCTGAAGTGGGCGAAGGTCAGTCCCGCCGCGGAGAAGGCGAGCAGGTTGGTCAGATTCGACACCGGCAGCAGCAGTGACGCGGTGTTGGCCAGGTGCGCGGTGGCATAGGCGTGCGGCCGCGACGGAATGCCAAGCGTCCGTGCGGTCGCCATGACCACGGGCGTCAGCAGGACGACCGTGGCGTCGAGGCTCAGCACCGCCGTCGTCGTCGCGGCGATGGCGAAGACCGTGCCCATCAGCCGCCGCGGTTCCCCTGCACTTCGACGGGCCATCGCCACACCCGCCGCGTGGAACAGTCCCTCGTCGTCGCACAGCTTGGCCAGCACCAACACGGCCGCCAGGAACCCGACAACGGGCAGCAGGTCCTTGATCTCGGCGACGGCATCCTCGAGCGACACCACTCCGAGTGCGATCAGGAGCCCGGCGGCGGGCACGGCGGCAACGGCCTCCGGCAAGCCCCTCGGCCGGAACATGGCGAACGCCAGTACCACGGCCAGCGCACCGAGCGCTAGCGTCAGCTCCACGGGTCAGCGCGATCCCACAGCGTCGGAAGATGAAGGGGTATGCCGTCTTCGGCAGCCAGTCCCGTCAGCACCCGCATCGACACATCGAGGTCGTCGCCGGCGTACGGCAGTGCTCGCAGCGGGTCGTGCAGCGGGCGGAAGAAGTCGTCCCAGTGAATGAGGACGACCCGGCTGGCGCCGACCGCGCGGACCGCCTCGTTCCAGTAGTCGACGACGTAGCGCTCCGGCTGAAGGCCCAGCTGCCCCACACCGAGGTAGACGACGTCGGCCCGCTGATCGCGCAACGCGCCCGGCACGAAGCCTGCGCTGCCGACGATGAGTAGCCGTTGATCGGTCGCGCGGTGGTGGACCAGCGTCGACCACGACTCCCCGCACCGGTACGCCGATGCCCTCACGGGCGGGACGACGGGCGCGGTGATGGCTCCTGGGAAGCGGTCGGGCGGGCAGTGATCACCGACTACGAGGGTTACCTCGAAGGCGCCCAACGACACTGGTACACCTGGCGTGACGACGACCAGCCGGTCCTCCGGCAGTCCGGCACCGCGGCCAAGGTGGGCGGCCGACGTACCGCCCACCACCTTCGCGCCAGTGCGTTGGGCAACCACCGCCGAGTCCATCGCATGGTCGAAGTGGGTGTGCACGGGCATGACGGCCTCGAGTCGTTCGACGCCGAGGCGGGTCAGGCAGCCGTCGATGCGGGGCAGCGACGGGGTCAACGTGCGCGTGCCGACGGTGAGCAACGACGGGCGCGAGAAGAATCCGTCGGTCATCAGCGCCGACTCGCCGTCGTCGATCAGCAGGGTGGTCACGCCTGCCCACGTCACCGTCAGCGGGGACCGTGACGTCGCAGCGGGTTGATCGAAGAAGCCGCGGTAGTCGTCGAGGTTCGGGCGTCCGAGCTTCAGGCGCATCAGGTGAACGCCTTCAACGCGACGCCGTCGGCGTCGAGCCGATCGCGGACCGCCGTGGCGATCTGGATGGCGCCGGGCGAATCTCCGTGTACGCATACCGATTTCACGTCGATCGGAATGGTCGTTCCGTCGATGGCGACGACCGTGCCGTCACCGATCATCGCGGCCACCCGGTCGGCGATCGCGTCGACGTCGTGCAGCACGGCGCCGGGTTCGCGGCGCGGGACCAGTTGTCCGTCCGGCCGGTAGGCCCGGTCGGCGAACGCCTCGGGGACGGTGCGCAGGCCGAGTTCGTCCGCCGCGGCGAAGAACGCCGAACCGGCCAGCCCGAGCACCGGTAGCCGGGCGTCGACGGCGTGCACTGCCTGCGCCACGGCGGCGGCCTGGCCGTGCTCGGTGACGATCGTGTTGTACAGCGCCCCATGGGGTTTGACGTAGCTGACCGTTGAGCCGGCCGCGGTGGCGAGGGCCGTGAGCGCGCCGATCTGGTACATCACGTCGGCGGTGAGGTCCTCCGGCGTCATGTCGATGTAGCGCCTGCCGAAGCCGGCGAGGTCGCGGTAGCTCACCTGCGCTCCGATGCGGACTCCCCGCTGCGCGGCTGCCCGGCACACCCGAACCAGCCCGGCCGGATCGCCGGCATGGAAGCCACACGCCACGTTGGCGCTGGTGACGACGTCGAGCATGGCGTCGTCGTCGCCGAGTCGCCACACCCCGAAACCCTCACCGAGGTCAGCGTTGAGGTCGACGGTCACGGCGGACACGTCGGTAAGCCTACGGTGGCCGCGGGCACGGTTTGCCATCCGTTCTCCGAGACGAATTCGGCCAACGGGCGGCCGAGTGTCCACTGGTCGATCTCGAGCGCGGGCCGGTCGGGGAACTCGGGGACCGGACCGAGGCAGAGGATCGCCACCGGTTCTGCGTCGTCGGGCATGCCGAGCAGGGTGCCGAGGCGGTCGGGGTCGAAGATCGACACCCATCCCATGCCGAGGCCTTCCGCCCGGGCGGCCAGCCACAGATTCTGGATGGCGCATGACACCGAGGCCAGGTCCATCTGCGGCAGCGTGCGGCGGCCGAAGACGTGGCGGTCCCGGTCGTCGCCGAGTGCGACGACGAACAGTTCGGCGCATTCGAGAACGCCTTCCACCTTCAGGCCGAGGAATTCGTCGCTACGTGGGCCGAGCGCGAGCGCCGTCTGCTGACGCTCGTCGGAGACGACACCGTGGATGTGGTGTCGCAGCGCGTCGTCGGTGATGCGGATGAACCGCCACGGCTGCATCAGGCCGACGCTCGGCGCAGCGTGCGCGGCCTGAAGCAGCCGGGCGATGACGTCTTCGGGCACCACCGCGCCAGGCACGAACCTGCGCATGTCGCGGCGCTCCGCGATGGCCCGGTACACGGCCCGCCTCTCGTCCGCGCTGAACGCGTGCTCGCCCACGCCGGCAAGCGTACGTTCATGGGCGTGCGAGGCGAGGTACTGGTCACGGCAACCGAACTCGGGGCGCTCATCGCGGGCGCAGCGCCCCTGACGATCCTGGACGTCCGCTGGGAACTGACGCAGCCGGATGGGCGGGCCGCCTACGAGGAAGGCCATGTTCCCGGCGCGGTGTACGCGTCGCTGGACGACGAGCTGACCGACCACCTCGTCACCGGAAGGGGCAGACATCCGCTGCCGTCGGGATCCGCGGTCCAGACGGCGGCACGGCGGTGGGGGATCGACGAGGGCACCACCGTCGTGGTCTACGACGACTGGAACCGCGCGGGTTCGGCGCGGGCGTGGTGGGTGCTGAAGGCAGCGGGTCTGAGGGACGTCCGAATCCTCGACGGCGGTCTGGCCGCGTGGACGGCGTCCGGCGGCACGGTCGAGACGGGCACCGTCACGAAAGAACCGGGCGGCGTCACCGTCTCCCACGACGACCTCTACGCGGGCGGCATGCCGACGCTGCACGCCGACGATGCGGCGGCGCTCGGCCCAGGCCTGATCGACGCGCGGGCGCCGGAACGATTCCGTGGGGAGGTCGAACCCGTCGATCCGGTCGCCGGTCACATCCCGGGTGCCACCAACGTGCCGAGCACCTCACTGCTCGACGCCGACGGCGCGTTCCTATCCGATGCCGAACTCGTGCAGGCCCTTGGCGACGTCGCTGGCGCGTACTGCGGCTCGGGTGTCACGGCGTCGGTGGCCGTCGCGGCGTTGGCCGCGATCGGAGTGGACGCGGCGCTGTTTCCCGGGTCGTGGTCGCAATGGTGTGGCGAGCCGGCTCGTCCCGTCGCTACCGGCGAGTGACGCGGCGGCCGCCGATGGCCCAGCACACCAGAAAGATCGCGAACGAGATGGTGGTGACGAACACCGAGACCGGAACGCCGGGGGCCAGCGACAGCAGAATGCCACCGACGGCCGAGATCTCCGCGAACACCACCGAGGCGACGATGGTCGCCGCGGGTGCGGTGAAGATCCGGGCTGCCGCTGCGGCAGGAGTGATCAGCAGCGACATCACCAGAAGGGCCCCGACGATCTGGACGCCTTGCGCGGCGGCAACGCCAACAAGCGCCGCGAAGACGATGCCAAGCGCGCGCACCGGTACCCCGCGGCCTGCCGCCACCTCCGGGTCGACGGTCGCGAACAGCAGCGGTCGGTAGCTCACTGCGAGAACGGCCACGACGAGCACCGTGATGACGCTCAGCAGCGCGAGCCCGGAGTAGCCGACCCCTACGATCTGGCCCGTCAGCAGTGCGAAACTCGTGCCCGTCCGCCCGGGGTACAGGTGGATGAACAGCACGGCGAGGCCGAGGCCGAAGGCCAGCACCACGCCGATCGCGGAGTCGCGCTCGCGGGCGCGTTGGCCGAGGAAGCCGAAGAGTATTGCCGCCAGTGCACTTCCGACCAGGGCGCCGAGCCCGACGTTGAACCCGGTGAGCAGTGCGAACGACGCGCCGGTCAGCGACAGCTCACTGGAGCCGTGCACGGCGAAGGACATCTGCCGCATGACGATGAACGGCCCGATCAGCCCGGCCAGAAGCGCCAGCAATGCTGCGGCGAGCAGCGCCTGTTGGACGAAGTCGCGGCGCAGGAGGTCGACGGTGACGTCGAACGCGAACAGGTGCGCCAACAGTTCGGTCAGGCGGTCAGTCATGGTCGTGCCCGCTCGCGTGGCCCGAGTGATCGTGTGGGTTCTCGCTGTGTTCACCGACCACGACGTACTGCTCGCCGATCTTCACGACCTGGATGTCGGCGCGGTAGAGCTCCGAAAGCGTCTGCGACGTCATCACTTCGGTGACGGTCCCCACCCGGAAGCGTCCGTCGACCAAATAGAGGATCCGGTCGACGTACGGCAGGACGGGATTCACCTCGTGTGTGACGAACAGCACCGCGGTGCCCGACTCGCGTCGTCGTTGGTCGATGAGTGAGGAGATCAGCCTGGCGTTGGCCGGGTCGAGGTTCAGAAGCGGCTCGTCGCACAGCAGCACCGCGGGGTCGGTCGCCAACGCCTGCGCGATCCGCACGCGCTGGAGCTCGCCGCCGGACATCACCCCGACCGGCACGTCACCGAGGTGAATCCCGTTGACCTGCTTGAGCGCTCGGGCCACGACGCCGCGCTTCGCGGTTCGCTGGCGTGGGCTGGTGATTCCCCAGCGATGCCCGTCGTAGCCAAGGCCGACCAGGTCGCGTCCGCGCAGCGTCAGGCCGCCGTCCATCGAACGGTGTTGCGGCACATAGCCGATGTTGCCTGCGACCTCGGCACTGCCCGCACTGAGTGGCACCTGGCCGAGCAGCACTTTCAGTAGCGATGTCTTACCCGTGCCGTTGGGTCCGAGCACGGCGATGAACTCGCCTGCGCGCACCTCGAGGTCGAGTTGGTCCCATAGGACGCGCCCGCCGAAGGCGAGCCGGGCGCCCGACAGCTCGACGACGGGAGAAGTGTCAGACGCCACGGGTAGACATCATCGCGCCATGGCCGGTGCGCGGTCCAACTGGTCGGCGAACTCCTGGACCGTCTTGCGCTGCCAGCCCAGGTAGTCGAGGCCATCCTGAAGCGTCTCCGCGACCGTGATGATGGGCACCCCGGCTTTGCGTGCCGTGTCCTGGATCTGA
>JAOPWT010000408.1 GCA_025965555.1 Mycobacterium sp. | reverse complement strand
CCGACCCGCGCGATCCGACCCTGTGGCCGCAGCGTGAGGCGCTCAAGGCGGCGCTGCAGTATCCCGCGATCGCCGGGCCCGTCTTCGACACCTTGACGGTCGAGAGCTTCACCCATCCCGGTTATGCGGCGGTCCGCACGGCGATCGCGTCGGCGGGCGGAATGTCGGCGGGCGGATCGGGAGCGCAGTGGATCGACGCGGTCCGCGAACAGGCGGCGTCGCCCCAGGCGGCGAACCTCGTCAACGAACTCGGCGTCGAGGCGTTCCGGGTGGACGACGACGAGCGCCTGGCCCGCTACATCGGCGGGGTGCTGGCCAGGTTGCAGGAAGTCTGGGTCGGCAGGCAGATCGCCGAGATGAAGTCGAAGTTGCAGCGCATGTCACCGGTCGAGAATGACGACGAGTACAACGCGTTGTTCGGCGATCTCGTCGCCATGGAGACCTATCGGCGCAGCCTGTTGGAGCGGGCGAGCGGCGACGACCTTACTGCGTGAAACGCCTCGTAGCGCTATGGTGATGTCGCTGTCAGTTCAATGGAAGGGCCCGTCATGACCATCCGAGCACGCCGAATCGTCTCCGCGGGCGCACTCGCGGTCGCCGCCGTCGCCGCTCCGCTGGCGATCGCACTGACCGCGGGCACGGGCAGCGCCGAGGCGGCGCCCTGCCTGGCCTGGTACGGAAATAAGGAAGACGGCATCTGCCTGGGCTACTCGAACGGCTCGCCGACCAACGTCGGCACGCCGAACTTCGGTACGTACGGACCCAGCGGACAATTCGGCGTTTCGACCAGCCCGCTGCTGCCCGGCCAGACCTGGACTCAGCCGATCGGCTAGCGGTCCTCGGTCTCGGGTTGGAACACCGAGGTCTGTGCGTCGATCGGCGTCAACGTCACCATCGTCGGATCGGGCGATACTCGATCGGCGATCCTTCGTCGTCCGGCATCCAACACGGCCTTGGTCGCCGGGCTACCCGTGATCGCGCGGTACGTGCCTGCGAGCTGCTCATATCGGCGCCTGCCTGCCTTCGCGCCCAACACGTACCCAACGGCCATGACGGCGGCGAACCGGATCACAGGACCCCTTCCACATGACGGTGCATTGCGTCCATCCTGCCTCGTGCAGCCGAGGTGTGGCGGAGCGAGTCACGCACCCCTCGTCACGTGCCCGATACCTGCCTTCGGGAGTCCATGCGCTAGAGTCAACGTTCGGTTCTCGGGCATGTCCCGCAGGCCGACGAGCATTCCCCTGTAGCTCAATTGGCAGAGCTTCCGACTGTTAATCGGACGGTTCGTGGTTCGAGTCCACGCGGGGGAGCAACGAACTCCTGATTACTCGGCGTTCTGCTCTTCGTGCTCGTCGGCGTCGGGAATGTGCTCGGGGTGCAGCATCTCGGCGTAGCGCAATTGCTCGGGAATTCCGAATCCATCGACCAGAAGCTCAGCGTGTGGGCGTAGCTTGCGGCACCGGTCGTTGATGGCCCGGGTGACGGCCTTGGAGCGCTCAGTCGACAGGAAGCGGTGCTCGATGAACCACGCCTTGTCGTCCTCGATCACCGACAGCGCGTAGAGGTCGCAGACCATGCCGAGAATCTCGCGTGCCTCCTCGTCCTCGCAGCTGTCGATTCCGGCGACGAACGACTCGAGGATGATGCGGTCGATGTGTGCCTTGGCGGCGTGCAACACGTGGTCCTGAACGGCGTTGAACGCATCGAACGGAGACATGTCCTTGGACTTGCCCTGCAGCCGACGGGCGACCGAGGCCAACATGTACTGCTCGCGGTCCTCGAACATCTTCACCTGGGTGCCGCGGTTGAACAGCGAGCCCTCCTCCTCGTTGTCCTGCCGTGAGTCGACGATCGTCTGCATGATCGTCTGCGCCGCGGTGCGCTTGATCACCCGCTCTCCTGCGAAGTTCGCCGCGAACCGCACCCACTGCGCTGGGCTCATGCTCTTGACGTCGTCGGCGTACGCGGTCAGAAGTTCCTTGGCCACCAGCTGCGTGAGCACGTGGTTGTCACCCTCGAAGGTGGTGAACACATCGGTGTCGGCCTTGAGCGCAATGAGCCGGTTCTCGGCCAGATAGCCTGCGCCGCCGCAGGCTTCGCGGGCTTCCTGAATCGCGCGGGTGGCGTGCCACGTGTTCGCGGCCTTCAGGCCTGCGGCGCGTGACTCCAGTTCTCGTTGCTCCTCGGCGTCCGGGTCGTCGGAGGTCTGGAGTTCGTGACACTTGGCCACCAGCTCGTTCTGGGCGAACTGCAGGGCATACGACTTGGCGATCAGCGGGAAGAGTCTGCGCTGATGCACCAGGTAGTCCATGATCAGCACCTCCTCGTCGGCGCCAGGCGCCTCGAACTGCCTGCGCTCCAAGGCATATCGCGTCGCAATGTCGAGTGCCACCCGAGCCGCGGCACCAGCGCTACCGCCGACGGTGACCCGCCCGCGGATCAGCGTGCCGAGCATCGTGAAGAACCGGCGGCCCTGGTTCTCGATCGGCGACGAGTACGTGCCGTCCTCGGCGACGTCGGCGTACTTGTTGAGCAGGTTCTCCCGCGGGATCCGCACCTGATCGAACTGGATTCGGCCGTTGTCGACGCCGGGCAGCCCACCCTTGTACTGGCAGTCCGACGTCGTCACTCCCGGCAGGTCGTTGCCGTCATCGTCGCGGATCGGCACCACGAAGCAGTGCACGCCGTGTCCCTCGCCCTTGGTGATCAGCTGGGCGAATACCGCAGCCACGCGTGCCGTGCTCGCGGCGCCGCCGATGTAGTCCTTGCGCGAGGACGGCGTGGGGGAGTCGATGACGAACTCCTGAGTGGCCGGGTCGTAGGTTCCCGTGGTCTCGAGCGCCTGCACGTCGCTGCCGTGCCCGGTCTCGGTCATCGCGAAGCAGCCAAGCAGTTCGAGGTCGATCAGCTTCTTGACGTACGCGGCGTGGTGGCGTTCGGTGCCGAGGTTCTCGATCGCGCCCCCGAACAGACCCCACTGCACGCCTGCCTTCACCATCAGGGACAGGTCCGACATCGCGAGCATCTCGATTTGCGTCACCGCGGCCCCGACGTCACCGTTTCCGCCGTGCTCCTTCTTGAAGCCGTCCTCGGCGGCGCCGTTGGCGGCCATGATTCGCATCTGCTCGGTGACCTTGGTGCGGGCGATCACCGTGTTCGGCGTGTAGTGCGGTCTGAAGATTTCGGAGGAAAGTTCCTCCCGCATCCGGTTCTTCATGTCGCGCCAACGGCCGTCGAGGGCATTGCGCACGTGATCCGCAGTGGTCGTCATCTTCTGACGGTATCCCGCGATCGAGGTCTCGAAACTGTGATGTGGCAAACCCAGGCAATCCTGAGTGGATCGGCCAAATCGGGCTGGCGTTGAATCATCGCCATGACCGTTCCGGACACGCCGCAGCCACCGACGGGGCTGCCCCACCAGATCGACCACCGGCATGCCGACGTGACGGGCGGCTGGCTGCGGGCCGCTACCTTCGGCGCGATGGACGGCCTGGTCAGCAACACGGCGCTCATCGCGGGCGTCGCGGCGAGTGCCAGTGCGAATGCCGTGGTCCTGTCCGGGGTAGCCGGCCTGCTCGCCGGCGCATTCTCAATGGCGCTAGGCGAGTACACCTCGGTGACGACGGCCAACGAACAGATCGAATCGGAGGTCCGCGTCGAGCGGCGTTCCCTCCGCAGGCATCCGCAGGCCGAGCGCGCCGAACTGATCGGCATGCTGCAGGCCATGGGGATGACTCATGCCACGGCCACCGCGGCCACCGACGAGATCCACCAGGACGAGGCCCGCGCGCTGAACTTCCACCTGGTACAGGAACTGGGGGTCGACCCGAGCGAGAAGCCGTCACCGTGGGTGGCGGCCGGGTCGTCCTTCGTGATGTTCGCCATCGGCGCCGTCGTTCCCTTGATCCCGTACCTGCTCGGCTTCACCTCGCTGTGGCTCGGGCTGGTCTGCGGCGGCGTGGGACTGCTGGTGGCCGGCGGGGTGGCCGCCTATTTCACCCGCAAGGCGGTATGGCTGGGTTCGTTGCGGCAGTTGGCCTTCGGAGGAATCGCCATCGCGGCGACCTACGTCGTCGGCACCCTGATCGGTACTGCGGTCGGCTAGTTCGCCACCGGCGACCTAGCTGTCGCTGCCGATGGTGACCGCGGTGGCCTCGTCGGTCAGTTCCTCGACGTCGTCCTCCGCTTCGTCCTCAGCGTCATCGATGTGGCGCAGGTGCGGTCGGGTGAGGACCATGACGCCCGCGCCGAGCAGCACGGCGCCCGCGCCGACCCAGAACGGCAGGTGCACGCTGACCTCTTCGCCGAGCAGACCGGCCAGCCAGGGCGCGACGGCCGCGCCGCCGAACCGCAGGAAGCTGTAGGCCGCCGACGCGACTCCGCGCTCGACGGGGGCCGCCTTCATCACCGTCTCGGTGATCAGGGTGTTGTTCACGCCGATGAACAGACCGGCGACCACCACGCACGCCGCGAGCACGGCCCTCGAGTCCGTGAAGACCGCCATCACCGCGAGGAGTGCCGAGAAGGCCAGCAGGTTGAGGATCAGCACCCGGACCGTGCCGAACCGGTGCTGCAGGCGCGGCGCGACCACCACCGAGGTGAATGCCAACGCCAGTCCCCAGCCGAAGAAGATCAGCCCGATCTGATGGGCATTCATGTCGAGCGGGAACGGGGTGAACGCCAGCAGCGTGAAGAAGCCGAAGTTGTACAGCAGCGCGGTGATTCCGACGCCAAGCAGTCCGCGATGCCTCAGCGCGCGCAACGGGTCGGCCAGGCTGGTGGCGCGTGCCGCACGGGGTGTCGCTGGCAACAGCACGGCGGTCACCACCAGGGCGACGGCCATCAGCGCGGAGACGCCGAAGAACGGGCCGCGCCAGGAGATCGAGCCGAGCACTCCGCCGACCAGCGGTCCGACGGCGATGCCGAGCCCAAGGGCGGCCTCGTACAGGATGATCGCCTGCGCGACCGAACCGCGAGCGGAGCTGACGATGGTGGCCAGCGCCGTCGCGATGAACAGGGCGTTACCCAACCCCCACAGTGCGCGCCAGCCGACGATGTCGGTCACCGAGTCGGACATGCCGGCCAGGCCGGCCCCGGCGATGATGATCACCAGTCCGATCAGCAGGGTGCGCTTGGGTCCGACGCGGCTGGACACCATCCCCGTGACGAGCATCGCGACGCCCATCACGGCCATGTAGCTGGTGAACAGCAGCGACACCTGCGACGGTGTGGCCTGGAGGTTGTCGGCGATCGGCTTCAGGATCGGATCCACCAGGCCGATGCCCATGAATGCGACGACGGAGGCGAAGGCGACGGCCCAGACGGCCTTGGGTTGGCGCCACATCGGCGGCTACTCCTCTTCGGTGGGGTTTCGGTGCCGTTTCGGTTGGGGATTCAGCGGTCTTCTCTGGCGTCCGCCAGAATCGCGCGCATGACGCGGACGGCTTCGGTGAGCGACTCCCGGTCGGCGGCGTCGAGCCGTTCCAGGTAGGGATCGATGATGGCGCCACGGTCGGCGCGCACGCGAGCCAGCGCTTTCCGGCCCTGCGGGGTGATGCTGATCAGGACGGCGCGGGCGTCGGCCGGATCGGTGATGCGCGAGACAAGGCCGGCGTCCTCGAGGCGCCGGACCTGCGTGGTCATCGTCGGCTGCGAGCAGTGGTCGAAGGCGGCCAGATCCGAGATGCGGGCCGTGCCCTGGTCTTCGATCGTCGACAGCAACCGAGCCTGTGCGTACGGCAGTTCCAACTTGACGCGCTGGGTCGCGAGTCGATTGAGCCTGGCCACCACGGACAACAGATCCGCGGCCAGCGCTGTGTCAGCCGCAGGTTGCGTCGCAGATGCCGGAGTCATGGCCCCATTTTTACATAGAATCTCTATGTACATCAATGCGGGTCATCGTGGCCATGGTCACAGCGGGCCGAGAATGCTCTCGGTCGGCAGCTGGCAGAATCGAGAAATGGCTCAGACCGGCGGCGGCGCACCACGACGAGCCGGTTCGATGAAGCCAGACGAGCTTGCGCACGCCGCCGTCATGGCCGCCCTCTGCGCAGCCACCGCGATCATCTCCGTCGTCGTCCCGTTCGCCGCAGGTCTTTCGGTGCTCGGCACCGTCCCGATGGGGCTGCTCGCGTACCGCCACCGCTTCCGGGTACTGGTCGCCGCAACGGTCGCGGGAGGCACCATTGCCTTCCTGATCGCCGGCTTCGGCGGATTGATGACCGTCGTCAACTGTGCCTACATCGGCGGCCTGACCGGGATCGTCAAGCGGCGTGGACGCGGCACCCCGACCATCTCCGTCGCGGCCGTGGTCGCGGGTGCGGTCTTCGGTGTGGTCGGGGTCGGCTTCCTGATGGTCTTCTACCGCATCCGCGAGCTGATGTTCGCGTCGGTCACCGCCAACGTCAACGGCATCGCCGCCGTGCTCGAGCGCATCTCCGGTCTCGAGTTGGCGGCGCAGCGGCTCAGGGACGATTTTGCGGCGGTGCTGACGTACTGGCCCGTCCTGATCATCGCCTCGAGCATTCTCAGCATCGGCGCCGTGACTCTCATCGGATGGTGGGCGCTGTCCCGGATACTCGTGAGGCTCTCCGGCGTACCCGACGTGCACAAGCTGGACTCCGTCGACTCAGGGGAGCCCGTCGGCCCGGTGCCCGCCCGGTTCCACGACGTCCGCTTCCGCTACGACGGCGCGAATCACGACGCCCTCGGTCCGGTGTCACTCGTGGTGGAGGCGGGCGAGCACGTGGCCGTCACCGGACCCAACGGGTCGGGCAAGACGACCATGATGCTGGTGCTGTCGGGCAGGGCGCCGACCGCGGGCACCGTTGAGCGGCCCGGTGCAGTGGGTCTGGGCAAGGCCGGCGGCACCGCCGTCGTCATGCAGCATCCCGAAAGTCAGGTGCTCGGAACCCGCGTCGCCGACGACGTCGTGTTCGGGCTGCCGCCCGATGCGGTGACCGACGTCGACCGGCTCCTCGCGGAGGTCGGGCTCGACGGGCTGGCCGAACGCGACACCGGCGGCCTCTCGGGCGGTGAACTCCAGCGACTCGCGGTCGCGGCAGCCCTGGCGCGCGAGCCGTCGCTCCTGATCGCCGACGAGGTCACCAGCATGGTCGACCAGCAGGGCCGCGAGGCTCTCATCTCCGTGCTGTCGGGGCTGACGAAGAACCGTCGAATGTCGTTGGTGCACATCACCCACTACAACGATGAGGCCGAATCGGCGGATCGGGTCATCGACCTCACCGGAAACGGCGCCACCGCGGACAACGTGGAGATGGTCAGCACCGCGCCCGCGCCGGCTCCCACCAGTGCACACACCCGCCGCGATGGGTCGCCGCTGTTGGAGCTCAAGGGCATCGGACACGAGTACGGGCTGGGCACCCCGTGGGCATCAACCGCGTTGCGCGACGTCGACCTCGTCGTCAACGAAGGCGACGGCGTGCTGATCCACGGTCTCAACGGCTCGGGCAAGTCGACACTGGCGTGGATCATGGCGGGGTTGCTGATGCCGACCGCGGGCACCTGCCTGCTGGACGGCAGGCCCGTCTCGGATCAGGTGGGTGCCGTGGCCATCTCGTTCCAGGCCGCGAGGCTACAGCTGATGCGCGGGCGCGTGGACATCGAGATCGCCTCGGCCGCCGGGCTGGACTACTACGACCACTCGCAGATCGTGAGGGCGCTGGCGATGGTCGGACTGGACCCGGCGATCGCGTTGCGGCGCATCGATCAGCTCAGCGGCGGGCAGATGCGTCGAGTGGTGCTGGCGGGTCTGCTGGCCCGCAACCCGCGCGTGCTGATCCTCGACGAGCCCCTGGCAGGCCTGGACGCCGCGAGCCAGCGAGGTCTGCTCGGACTGCTGTCTGCCCTGCGCCGAGACGCCGGGCTGACGGTCATCGTCATCTCGCACGACTTCTCCGGCCTCGAGGAACTGTGTCCACGCACGCTGCATCTGCGCGACGGCGCCGTCCTGCCTGCACCCACGACGGCGGGAGGTGTCGGATGACGGCCCCGCAGCGCCCGTCGCGGTCCGTCGTGCTCCTGCGACCGGTACCGGGTCGCACCGTCATTCACGATCTGTGGGCAGGCACGAAACTGCTCATCGTCGCCGCCATCGGCATCCTTCTCACGCTCTATCCGGGTTGGGTACCGATCGCGCTGGTCGCCGCGCTGATCTTGGTGACCGCGCGCCTGGCCCACATCCCCCGAGGTGTGTTGCCGTCGATTCCCCGCTGGCTGTGGGTACTGCTGTTCCTGGGTGCACTGACCGCGTCGTTCGCCGGCGGAAGCCCGCACTTCACCGTCGCCTCTGTCGACTTCGGTCTCGGCGGGCTGGTGAAGTTCCTCCAGATCACCGCGCTCTCGATCGTGCTGCTCGGTCTCGGCGGGCTGGTGTCATGGACCACCAACGTGGCCGAGATCGCTCCCGCGGTGGCGAAGATCGGCAGGCCGCTGCGGCTGTTGCGGCTCCCGGTGGACGACTGGGCGGTGGCGCTTTCGCTTGCGCTGCGGGCCTTCCCAATGCTCATCGACGAGTTTCGCGTCCTGTTCGCCGCCCGCAAGCTGAGGCCCCGCGAGCCCGCCACCACGGCGCGGGAACGCCGGCGCCGGATGGCCAGGGAGGTCATCGATCTGCTCGCGGCGGCCGTCACCGTGGCGCTGCGCCGCGCCGACGAGATGGGTGATGCCATCACCGCGCGCGGTGGCGCCGGTCAGATCTCCGCGCTGCCGTCGCGGCCGAAGTGGGCTGACGCCGTGGCCTTTGCGATCGTGATCGGGTTGTGCGCACTCTCGGTGTACATCGAGCTCTTCACGCCGCTGGCGACCAGCACCTAGCGATCCGCGGCGGCGTTCGCCGCGGCCTGTGCGGCGGCCAGGCTGCTCGGCACGTCGCGACGGCCGAGGAACATCTCGTCGAAGTAGGGCTTGAACGCCTGGTACCCCGCGGCGAAACCGGGGCCGCCCGGCGCCGCGATGCGGGGTCCGTCGAGCACCCTGAAGAACGGTGTGACGTCGACACCCCTTGCGGCCCAATGATCGAAGTACGCGGGCTGGGCCGCGGTCACCGCGGGGATCGCGGCGCCGTCGACCCCGAGGAACTCGTTGCCCGGCGTGCTGCCCATCCAGGCGAGCACCTCCCGGACCGCCTCGGGATGCGGTGAGGCGGCATTGCCTGCGGCGGCGATGCCGTTGGTGACGCTGACGCGACCCTTCGGACCGCTCGGCAGCATCGTGACACCCCAGCGGAACGGTGCCTGATCGGCGATCGCGGACAGGTTGTAGGTGCCGGATTGGAAGAGTGCCATCCGGCCCTGCAGGAACTGGTTGCGGGTGAAGTCGCCGTTGTCATTGGTGTCCGATGCCGGGGGAGCGACGTGGTCGTCGTTGATGAGCCCGACGAGATATTCGAACGCCTGGATCGCGGCGGGGTTGTCGAACGCAAACCGGTCGCCGTCCTGGAACGCTCCACCCGCCGAGCCGATGTAGTCGAGGTAGATGCCCTGCAGGTCGTTGGCCGCGTTGTAGCCCCACTGCTTGATTCTGGACGGATCGAATGCCGATGTGCCGGCGCGGTTTCCGTCGGCGTCGACCGTCAGCCGGGCCAGCAGCGGGCGCAAGCTGTCATCGGCCCCGTCGGGTGACCAGCGCAGTCCCAGCAGTTCCGCCAGCCCGACGCCGGCCTGGTCCAGTAGGTCGGCGTTGAAGTACACCGCGATGCCTGCGTCGGTGAGCTGAGGCACACCCCACAGCACGCCGTTGCGCGTGAACTGTTGCACCACCGGGGTTTCCCACGCCCGCGCCGCGCCGGGGCCCAGTGTCTTCCCGATGTCGAGCAGCTTGCCGTTGTCGGCGTAGCCGGCGAAGTAGGCATTGGAGAGCCAGAAGACGTCGTCGGCCCCGCCACCCGCCACGTCGGTGCGCAGTGTGTCGAAGTAGGACGAGTAGGCGACGACGTCGACGCGCACCTCGATGTCGGGGTGCTGGCGGGTGAACTCGTCGAACGACTGACGGTAGGCCCTGGCGACCTGCTCGTCCCACAGCCGCACCGTCACCACCGTCCTGCCGGAGCGTTCACTCGACCCGCCGAGCAGCATGGCGGCGCCGAGCAGCACCGCCAGGACGAGGGCCAGTGCGCCGATGAACAGCGTCGAGAACTTGGGCCTCACGAGCGACCCTCCCCCCTCATCGAGTGTGCTGTGAGATCGCGAAATTCGCTCGCGGCGCGATCTGTGCGCACACTCGATGGCGGGTGGGACGTCACTTGATGCCCGTCACCACGATTGAGCGGACGATGTGGCGGCCGAACGCCACGAACACCACGATCAGGGGCACGATCGCCACCGTCGTCGCCGCCATCACCAGCGTCCACTGCGCGTTGTAGCGGGACTGCAGACCCGCGGTGGCCACGGTCAGCACCTGCCACTTGCCACCGCTGGTGATCACCAGCGGCCACATGAAGTTGTTCCACTGCGACACCACGGTGATCAGCGCCAGGGTGACCAGAATCGGGCGGCTCGCGTGCAGCACCACGTGCACGATGACGTCGAGCGTGCTGGCGCCGTCGACGCGCGCCG
>JAOPWT010000383.1 GCA_025965555.1 Mycobacterium sp. | reverse complement strand
GTCGATGCCGACGCGGTCGACCCTGAAGTCGATCTCGTCGCCGGGCATCACCATGCCGAGGAAGCGTGACGTCCAGCCGACCAGGCGTGCGGGCGGCGTGGCCTTTCCGTCGGTGGCCGTGACCACGTGCTGCGCCGCGGCCGACAGCCACATGCCGTGCACGATGGGCGATTTCAGGCCGGCCAACAAAGCAGCGGCCCGGTCGGTGTGAATCGGGTTGTGGTCACCGGACACCACCGCGAAGGCGCTCATGTCGGTGGGCGCGGCGACGGTGACGTCGCGACGACGGCGACGAGGCGTGTCAGTCGCGTTGTCGGTGATCGCGCCACCGGCCTGGAGCGGGTCGGTGAGCGCGGCGGCACCCGTGCGGCCGCGGATCGCGAACCGCTCCTCGAGCGTCGCCAGCTCCGTGCCGTCGGCGGCGGAGATCGTCACCGACACGGGGACGACCCGGCCGACCTCGGTGTCCACCGCGGCCGAAGCCGTTGCAGTGACGGTCAATTCAGACTTGACCGTCGGCATCGGCGCCAGAAGGTGCGCCGCGTGGTCGAGGTGTACCAGGCTGAGCAGACCCTCCACGACCGGGAAGCCGGTCTCCGTGACCGCCGAACCGATGACCGAGAACACTGCCGGCCAGCAGCGACCGACGAGCGCGTCGGGCACCAGGGTCAGCCCGGATGCCAACGGAGCACCGAACGTCGCGGTGACGCCGGTGTGGTCGGCGACCTCTTCCGGGTCCCAGGAGACGGTGACCGTCGTGCTGTCGTCGACGACGGTCGGCAGGGTCTCGGCACCGTCGACCCCCGCGGCGATCGCCAGCACGGCGCGCATGGCGGCCGAGGCGTCATCGGTGGTGACGACCGGCATGCCGCCGTCGACCGTCGTCGACGGCAGGGTGAACTTGATGGTGATCCAGATGTCGGACAGCGGCACGCTCAACACCACGTGCTCATCGCTGAGCTCGAGGCGCGAACCCGTGGACGGGTGTGTGGCCGAACGGTTTTCGTTGACCTGCCACTCGCTGGGCGCACCGATCCGGTGCACTGGGTTGATCGCCGCACGGCCCGCCCACAGCACGTCGGGCGAGTCGAGCACGACGGCGAGCGGACCGGTGACGTCGACACGGGCCTGCCTGCGAGACACCGCGGTCGAGGGCTGCACGCCCTTGGCCAGGACCCCGTCGATGGACGCCTGTTCGAAGCGGTCGAGCAACTCACCGACGGGCTCGTCGACACGGGTGATGCCGACGACGGCCTCGGTGCCGGGAATGATGCACACCTGGTCTGCGGTGTAGCGCGCGTCGTGGGCCTGCCACAACGAGTCGCTGCGCCACCAGCGCCGCACGTCCTTGTCGATCACCGGCACGAAGTTGACCGGCTTGCCGAGCGTCTTGCAGAGAGTCACGAAGAACGGCACATCGGCCGGATGCAGCTTGACGTCCTCGGCGTCGGGGTACCTCGTCAGCAGAGCCGACAGGGCCCGCTGCGGATCCTCAAGCAGCGCTTCACCTTCGGCGTCCACGGTGAACAGCGTGTCGATCGGGCCGGAGTCCTGCGGGTGCAGGCGGGCCTCGGCGTGCTTGAGCATCTCCTCGAAGCGGTCCCGCCAGCTGATGTCGAGCCACGGCGAATCGTCGCGCTTGGTGTCAGCAGTGCTGTCACCGTCGCCGATCGCCAACTCGACGTAGCGCTGCAGCCACTGCAGATACGTCATGTCCGCGACGTCGCCGAAGTACGGCTTGGCGGTATCGGCCATCGCGGCGATGATCTCGTCACGCCGTGCGGCGACCGCGTCGACGTCGCCGGCGACCTCGTCGAGCAACCGACCGCAGCGGGATGCCGTGTTGTCGATCTCGTGGATGTCGGCACCGAGCTGACTGCGCCCGGATGCCATGCCGCCCTGGGCCTTTCCGGCGCCGACCCACTGATCGGTGCCGGTGGTGTCGACCAGGAGTTGCTTGACCGCAGGCGAGGTGGTGGCCTCCAGCGTCGCCATCGCCGCGGTGCCGACGAGGATGCCGTCGACGGGCATGATCGGGAAGCCGTAGGCCTTCGACCACTCACCCGACAGGTACTGCGCGGCACGCTCTGGCGTACCGATTCCGCCGCCGACGCAGAGCGTGATGTTGGACAGCTTGCGCAGGTCGCCGTACGTCGAGACGAGCAGGTCGTCGAGGTCCTCCCACGAGTGGTGGCCACCCGCGCGGCCGCCCTCGATGTGAACGATGACGTCCTTGTTCGGCACCTCTGCGGCGATCTTGATGACCGACTTGATCTGCTCGACGGTGCCGGGCTTGAACACCACGTGGGTGATGCCGATCTCGTTGAGCTCGTCGATCACCGCAACGGCTTCTTCGAGCTCGGGGATGCCCGCGCTGATCACCACGCCGTCGATGGGCGCACCCGACTGACGGGCCTTCTGCACCAGGCGCTTTCCACCCACTTGCAACTTCCACAGGTAGGGGTCGAGGAACAGGGTGTTGAACTGCACCGCGCGACCCGGCTCCAGCAACTGGGTCAGCTCGGCGATCCGGTTGTCGAAGATCGGTTCGGTGACCTGACCGCCACCCGCGAGCTCGGCCCAGTGGCCTGCGTTGGCCGCGGCCGCAACGATCTTGGCGTCGACGGTGGTCGGGGTCATGCCCGCAAGCAAGATCGGCGAGCGGCCGGTGAGCCTGGTGAACTTGGTGGACAGCTTGACCGATCCGTCCGGCAGCGTGATGACCGACGGGGCGTAGCTCGACCACGCGGGTGCGACCTCGGGGGCCGCGCCGACGGTGAACAGGTTGCGCTGTCCGACACGGGTCGCGGCGGGAACCAGTCCCACGCCGAGGCCGCGCACGACGGGTGCCGTGACTCTGGTGGCGGTGTCACTGGGACCGAGGTCCACTATCCACTTCGCGCCGGCCTGATACAGCCGCTCGACCTCGCCCACCCAGTCGACGGGTCGGACGAAGACCGCCTCGGCGAACTCATGGGTGAGTTCGGCGTCGATTCCAGGAGTCCGCGCCGCCCAGCCGTCGATGAGGTCGACGGCGTCGGCGAGCCGTGGGGTGTGGAACCCGACCTCGACCTGAATGGCGGTAAAGACCGGGCTGAAGACCGCACCGCCGCGGGTCTTGTTCTTGCGCTCGGCCTCCTCCTTCTCGGTGATCTTGCTGCAGTACAGCTCGAAACGGGCCAGCTGCTCGGGCGTGCCCGTGATGACCACCGAGCGCCTGCCGTTGCGGATCGACAGCACCGGCGGGAGCACCGTGCGGACGTCTTGGGAGAAGTCGGCGAGGAGCTCGGCGATGCGGTCGGGGTCGGCGTTGGTGACCGACACCATCGGGGACTTGTCGCCGCGCCCGACCATGCCGCGACGGCGCGACATCAGCGAGCCCGCCGCGCCCATCAACTGCAGGATTGCCAACAGCTCGGCGTCCCTGGTGCCCTTGGCGCGCAGCGCCTCGCATGCCACGACACCCTGCGAGTGTCCGGCCGAGGCGACCGGCGGTGCGCCGTAGAGGTCGAGTCCCTGACGGATGGAGGCGCGGATGGCGGCGATCTGGGTCAGGAGGATGCCGGGGCCCGAGATGGCGGCGCTGATCAACTGCTTCGCGGTCGGCAGCGGCTCCTCGGCGGCCAGCGCCCGTACCCACTGCATCGGCTCGAAGCCGATCGGCCGGACCACGACCAACTCGCGGGCCACCGGCTCCAACAGCAGCGCAGCCTCCCCGACGATCTCGCTGAGCTCCGACTCGATGCCTGCGGAGCTGATCAGCTCCTCCAGGTTCTCCAGCCAGTTGCCACCCTGTCCGCCGAACGCGACGGCGTAGGGTTCACCCGCATTCAAGAGGTCGACGAGCGCATGCGCGCCCGTATGCGGGGAGGGCCCTTCGGCCGAACCACCCTTGCGGCCGGTGGTCACTCTGTCGTGTTCGTTGATCGTCACGTCTTGCCATCTCCTCGTGCGCTGTTGCGCGTATCGCTTCTTACGTCTGCGCGGCTACGTCTTTGTGTCCTCGGCGGTGAGGCCCCGCGCCCCTGCGGGTTTCCGCGGTCTGTGTCGGGTTTCGGATCCGACGGGCTCAAATCACTCCTGGGACGGCCCGGGCGTATGGGCCAGCCGCCATAAGGGTGTCATGAGAACCTGCACCAGTTTCGCCCCCCAAATGGTTACTGGCGAGTTCTACGCGCGGGTAACCACGCATTGGATAACGCGGGCTTCGAGACGCCTTCCAGACTCCCGGTACAAACGTCCTGCATGCGGCTGGTTACGGTTGAGTAGCAATAACACTGCAGATCAAGGCAGTATTGTTATCGAATCGTTATGTTGATTTTTCTCGCCCTCCGCCGGGCGGTCGCGATCTCGGAAAAGTCGACACAAATGGCGGCTGTGTCTACCGAAGAAGCGTCAGACTCGAGAATTGTTTGCTGGCCAAACTTACCGATCGGTAATGTTAGTCCCATTGCCCGAAGCGGGGCTTCAGGACGTAGTTGACGTCGACGCCGACCCCGCCCACGCTCTGCTTGTCGATCTCGACCTGGTGCAGATGTGCTGCCGGGTGGGTGAAGCCCTTGGGGGAGCCCCAGTTGTGCTGCCAGAAGTACGAGCCGAGGCCGTCCTGCAGGGCCCAGTCGATCGTCTTGGAATTCGCGTACACACCGACCCGCTGGTGCCCCAGCACCGCTTCCCACCCGCGAAGATAGGGCGCGACCTGCTGTTTGTACTGCTCGGACGACGGGTCGTCGTCGATGGATGTGTAGATCGGAGCGCCGTAGGATCCACCCGCCGCGACGTGCAGTTGCCAGCCCCGCTTGGCATGTTGCACGCCCGCGCTCTGGCCACCCAGCCAGTCGGCGCTGTCCTCCTTGCCGAACTGATAGCACGACACGATCTTCAAGCCGTTCTGGTATAAGTCCCGCGCCTCGGGTAGCTGGATCGGCTTGCCCAGCATCCATGCGCCACCGGGTCGGCGATCCGAGACGTAGCGAATGGCGCCCGCAGCCCCTGCCGCGCGGATGGCCGACGCGGGGATCACCCCGGCCGCGTAATCGAGCAGCACGCCCAGCGGCGCGGCCGAGGCCGTGGCGGGGGCGAGAGCCGCCGACACCACACCGGCCAGGGTGCCGCCGAGCCCAACGACCGCCGGCGCGGCAGCGGCGTACTTGAGCACCTCTCGCCGGGAAATCGCCATCGCCACAGGATATGACAGCTGCCCCAATTTCCTCATCAACGCCACCGGTCACATCTGTATCAAGATTCCCTGCGTTGACCACAGGCTTGCTGGGAACGAAAACCGTTGACGAAACATCCAGACCGTACGGAATCCATACGTTGCGCTGCGGCGCGAACGACGGATCCATACGATTCAGCCCATGCCATCCGGCCCCGGCGGCGAACCGCAGATCGAACTCGCAGGCGTTCGCAAGGTATTCGGATACTCCATCGTGGCCGTGGAAGGCGCCGACCTCACGGTCGACGACGGCGAGTTGTTCGCGATCCTCGGGCCATCGGGTTCGGGCAAGACCACCGTGCTCCGGATGGTCGCCGGCTTCGAACAGCCGACCGCGGGGACCATCAAGCTCGGTGGTGTCGACGTCACCGCGCTTCCGGCCAGGCGCCGCGACGTCAACACCGTGTTTCAGGAGTACGCGCTCTTCCCACACATGTCCGTCGCCCAGAACGTCGAGTACGGGATGAAGGTCCGCGGGGTGCCGAAGAACGAGCGGCGCACCCGCACGGGCGAGGCGCTCGAGATGGTCCGACTCGGCGACTACGGACCGCGCAGGCCCGCGCAACTCTCGGGTGGCCAGCGCCAGCGCGTCGCCCTGGCCCGCGCCCTGGTGGGGCGGCCCAAGGTACTGCTGCTCGACGAACCGCTCGGCGCGCTCGACCTCAAGCTTCGCGAGCAGATGCAGTTGGAGCTCAAGGCGATTCAGCGCGAGGTCGGCATCACCTTCGTCATCGTCACCCACGACCAGGACG
>JAOPWT010000382.1 GCA_025965555.1 Mycobacterium sp. | reverse complement strand
CTGGTTCAGCTGCATGATCGCGTTCGACACCAGCTACGGCGTGCTCCAGCAGTCGCTGTTCTATACGCCGGTGTACAGCGCCGACGACGTGGACTGCATGCAGACCAACCTTCAGCGCGCCCAGCAGCTGGTGCCGTTCTACAAATTCTGATCGATCAGTCGCACTCGAAGCTGGTCGCGGCCACGCCTGGCGAACGGCGACGGCCATCACCGATGACCCGTCTGCGTAACGTGCAGGGCGTGGATCGAACAATGAGCGCCCAACGCCTCGCCTCCCACGCCCTCAGCCGAATCCTGAAACTGCCACCGCCGACGACGAACTTCACCGTGCTCCGCGGGTTGCGGGTACCGATGCGCGACGGTGTCGACCTGATCGCCGACCACTACGCGCCGCATACCGCCACCCCCGCGGGGACCCTGCTCGTCCGCTGCCCCTATGGCCGCGCCTTCCCGTTCTCGACCCTGTTCGGCGCCCTCTACGCAGCGCGCGGCTACCACGTGGTGATCCAGAGCGTGCGCGGCACGTTCGGGTCCGGCGGCGAATTCACGCCGATGATCCACGAGGTGGCCGACGGAGCGGACACGGTGGCCTGGCTGCGCCACCAAGCGTGGTTCACGGGGTCGTTCGCGACGATCGGCCTGTCCTACCTCGGCTTCACGCAATGGGCCCTTCTGATGGAGCCACCGCCGGAGATGGCCGCCGCGGTCATCATCGTCGGCCCCCACGACTTCAGCGAATCCGCCTGGGGCACCGGCTCGTTCACGATCAACGACTTCCTCGGGTGGAGCGACATGATGTCGCACCAAGAGGACGCCAACAGACTCCTCGGCGCGGTGCAGCAGGGCCGGTCGAGGCGGCGCGTGGCACGCACTGCCAACGAGGTGCCGATGGGTCCATCCGGACGGACGTTGCTCGGGGTGGGCGCACCGTGGTGGGAGTCCTGGGTCGAGCACCCCGATCGCGACAACCCGTTCTGGGCACCGCTGCGCCTGACCGACGCCTTGGACCGCGTCGACATCCCCGTGCTGCTGTTCAGTGGCTGGCAGGACCTCTTCCTCGACCAGACCCTGGCCCAGTTCCAGCATCTGCGCGGGCGCGACGTCACGACCGCACTGACCGTCGGCCCATGGACGCATACCCAGTTGATGACCAAGGGCGCCCCGACCGTCATGCGGGAGTCGCTGTCGTGGCTCGGCGAACACCTCGGCGGTGAGCCGGCCCCCACCCGAAGTCCGGTGCGGGCATACGTCACCAAGGGCGACTGGCTCGACCTTCCCACCTGGCCGCCGATGATGGCCGAGTGCGTTCTGTACCTGCAACCCGCGCACCGGCTTTCGGACTTCCCACCCGACACCTCTGCCCCGCCGTCGACGTTTCTCTTCGACCCCGTCGATCCCACGCCCACCATCGGCGGTCGACTTCTGTCGCCGGAGGGAGGCTACCGGGATGACACGCGACTCTCGGTGCGCCCCGACGTCGCCGACTTCACCGGTGAGCCCCTCGCCGCCGACCTCTACGTGGTCGGCAACCCGGTGATCGAACTGGCCCATTCGTGCGACAACCCGTACAACGACGTCTTCGTCCGGCTCAGCGAAGTCGACGGCAACGGCCGCTCGACGAACGTCAGCGAAGGATTCCTCAGGCTGACAACCGATTCCGGCGTCGTCCGACTCGAACTCGATGCGGTGGCGCATCGATTCCCGGCGGGCTCCCGGGTGCGGGTCATGATTGCCGGCGGGTCGCATCCACGGTTCGTACGCAACCTCGGCACCGACGAGCCGCCGATCTCAGGAACGGCGATGGCACGCGCCAACCACACCGTCCACCACGGCGAAGGCGGACTCTCGCGTCTGCTGCTACCGGCGGGCCCCCAGCCGCCGTCAGCCGACTGACGCCGTGACCCGCGCGGCGATTGCCGCCAGCGTCGCGTCGTCGTGCACGGGTTCGGCCCAGTCCGGCGACACCGGCAGATCGACCCAACTCTTGCAGCCCGCGTAGGCCGGATCTCGGGGCAGCCGCAGCGATTCGGCCAGCGGGCGGGCTTGCACCACCAGCACCGTCAGCCGATGCTTGGGGCGGAAGTCCACCCGGTCGGAGCGCACCGACGCCGCCGTCCAGATGTGGGTGTCCAACAGATCGTCGAGCCCCTCGGGTCGGTTGACTGCCACGGCGGCAACCACTTTCGCGCCCGCCCTGACGACGATCTCGTCCTCGGTGCTGTCGGAGCCTGCGGCCTCGAGCAGAGCGCGATGCTCGGGGCGGACGCGCTCGGCATGCCCGTGCGCGATCGTGGGAAAGAACACGAACTCGCCCGCGCTGAGATCGAACCGCTTCTCGTGAATGCCGCCCTTGCGCAACAACACGGTCTGCCTGCCGTCGAGCATCGCGTGCACGGCCGCACTCCACTCCTTGAGCGCGGGTGTGCTCACTGCGCTGCGAGTCTGGCCAGGACCTCCGGGCGGCGCAGCGGCGGAATCGTCTTCGGCGGCTGCCGCCGCGGCGGCAGCGCGTTCAATAGCCGCGTCGTGGTCGCGGTCACCTCTGCGACCGCCGCCTCGAACGCGTCGGAGTTGGCCGCGGTCGGGCGGGTGATACCGCTGACCTTGCGGACGTATTGGCGCGATGCGGCCTCGATCTCCTCGGCCGTGGCCGCGGGTTCAAGGCCGCGCAATTCGGTGATGTTCCGGCACATGCCTTCAACCATAGGTCGACGGGTCGATGCGGTGCGGACTTACCGAGCACCTGCCGTGGGCACTCGGTGATACCGATCTCGGCGATGACGTGCTGGAGGTGGGCCCCGGCTACGGAGACACGACCGATGCCGCCGCACTGGCCTACCACGACGGAAGGTTCTGCGGCGCAGCCAGTCTCACCATGTTGCACCACGTGCCGACCGTCGACCCGGATGAGCTCCGCTGGTGGCCGGCGACAGTCTCGGCAGCGACGGGCTGGCGACGGCAGGTTTCGAACGGATCGACGTCCGCACCAACCCATACGGCTGGGCGGTCATCGCGCACGAGGCGTGAGTCCAGCGACCGCATCGTCATCCCCGGGCACCGATACCGCCCATCACCTGCCCGGAGGGCTCACCCACACCGACCGTTCCCGCTGACGGGACCTGCGCCGCCGTGGAAGACCCGAAGGATGCCGTCCGCGTGACCTTCGACAGAGGCTTTCCGTCGTGGACCGTGAACGTCGCAAATTCCGCGAACATCGCCGGCAAGTGCAGGTACACCCCGCAAGGTCCGGGCGGCAACCTGGCAGTCAAGAACTTCGCCATCGGCGCCAATGGGACTGCGAGCTTCACCGTGCCTGCGCCAGGGCTGTTCCAGTACCACATCGTGACGTCG
>JAOPWT010000374.1 GCA_025965555.1 Mycobacterium sp. | reverse complement strand
CAGGGAGGATTACAGTCTGTCCGAGGACCAGAGCGATCTTCAGTCGGCCTATCAGAAGTTCTTCAAGACCAACTGCTCGATCGAGCTGGTCAGGGCCGCAGAGGCCACGGGCTTCGACAAGAGTCTGTGGGAACGCCTGTGCGCCACGGGCGCAACTACGATGGCGCTCCCCGAATCGGTCGGCGGCGACGGTGCCACGATGGTCGATCTCGTTTTACTAGCCGAGGAGGTGGGCCGGTCGCTGGCCCCGGTGCCGTGGATCGATCACGTGTGCGCGGCCCGACTCCTGGCCCGGCTGGGCGCCTTGGGCGAGGGCAACCCGATCGTCACCGGCGAACAGATCGTCGGCCTCGATGCAGCGCTCGACAGCGTGGTGGGGCGCCGGTTGATTCCCGCCGGATCGATCGCCGACCACGTCGTCCTGCGCGACGGTGACGACGTCGTTCGGCTGACGTTCTCCACCAGGCCAGCTCGCGTGGACAACATCGGTCGGTTGCCGATGGCGTGGGTCGATCCCGCGGCCGCGGACAGCCGAATCGTGTTGGGCAGTGGCCCTGAGGCGCTCACCAGTTACGCACTGGCACTTGATGAGTGGCGACTGCTGACCGCGGCGGCGTTGGCCGGATTGGTCGAGGAGACCATGACCATCGCGGCCGAATTCGCCAAGACCCGATACACCCTCGGCGTGCCGATCTCGACGCTGCAGGGCATCTCGCATCCGTTGGCGAACATGGCCATCGTGGTCCAGGGCGGCCGGGCACTTGGCAGGCGAGCGGCCTGGTATCTGGACAACGAGCCCGACGAGCGGCCGGAGTTGGCGCTGTCGGCCTTCGTGTTCATGGCGGAGGAAGCGTCGAAGGCGGCGACGATGGCCGTTCACATTCAAGGCGGACTCGGGGTCTCGGCAGAAGCGGCGGCCACCGCGTATCTCGTTCGGGCCAGGGGCTGGCCGCTGGCCGGTGGTGACCCTGGCGCCAGCGCGGTGCGAATCGCCCGGCTCGTCACCGCCCGCGAGAGTCGGTAGGTGAAGCGGCATGGATTTCTCGAGAGTCGCTCTTTGCGAAGAGGATCAGGCCTTCCTCGACGACGCGCGCACACTACTGGCCGAGCAGGTGACCGAGGACGTCCTTCGGCGCGACCGCGAGACCGGCGACAACTTCGACGAGGCCGTTCATCTCGCGCTCGGCGCGGCCGGTTACCTCTCCGGTGAGTGGCACGCCGAATCCGATGGCGGGTTCAGCCGCCTGCGCAAGCGGCTGTGGCAGCTCGAGAAGCGCCGGTACCACGTGCCGTGGGTGACCGCGGGCACGACGTCGATGATCGCGAAGTCGGTAGCCAAGTTCGCCTCCCCGGAGATCCGGGACGAAGTGCTGTCCGGCGTCTTCAGCGGCCGCGTCCGGCTGTGTCTGGGATACACCGAACCCGATGGCGGTTCCGACATCGCGACGTGCAAGACCCGCGCCGTCCGCGATGGAAACGACTGGGTGATCAACGGCGCCAAGATGTTCACCACCGGGGCGCACATCAGCCAGTACGTCTTTCTGATCACCAACACCGATCCCGATGCGCCGAAGCACGAGAGCCTCACCATGTTCCTGGTGCCGCTGGAGCTGCCGGGCATCGAGATCCAGGGCATCCGAACGGTCGACGGCGATCGCACCAACATCGTCTACTACAGCGACGTCCGTGTCGACGACAAGTACCGCCTCGGCGAGGTCAACGGCGGGTGGACGGTGCTTCGCGAGCCGCTGAACGCCGAGCACGGAGCGGTCGGTGCGAGCGCCGACGGCCTGCAGGACATTTCGATCATGATGCATCAGGGCGGTTTCATGGTGACCGCGTGCGACAAGGTCGCCGCGGTGGCCGGTACGCCTGATCCGAACGGAAACAAGCCCATCGACGATGGGGCGGTCGCGTATCGGCTGGGCCGCAGCATCGCCCGCATGGAGGCGGCGATCAGCACGCCGAACATCTTCGGCCGGGTCGCCCTGGCGCAGGCCATGCGCGACGTGTCCCCGGACCTGATGGACATCCTGGGCACGGCGTCCTCGCTCCCGGTCGGCACCGATGGCGCCGCTGACGACGGAGCGGCCGAGTACGTGTACCGCTTCGCGCCGTTGGTCGGCATCTACGGCGGCACGCTCGAGGTGTTCCGGAACATGATCGCGCAGTACGTGCTTGGTTTGGGCAAGCCCAATTACTCCCTGCCCAAGAAGGCGTCGTGACTCATCGTGTCGTGCAGTGGACGAGCGGAAACCGCTGAGTCGCGTGCATTCGCCGGGGGTCTTCGGTGCCAGAATCAACACAAGGTAGATTGACTTCTACGTCAATTCGTCGACGCCCGTCGATGTGAGCAGCGGACGGCGACGAACAAGGTGGCACGGGTTTCGTGCCAGAACACTTGGGGAGTTCTGGGATTTGACGACGTTCGCAGCTCGTCTCAATCGCTTGTTCGATACGGTCTACCCGCCGGGGCGCGGGCAATACACGGGGGCTGAGGCGGTGGCCGCGCTCGTGGAGGCCGGCATCAAGATCTCGGCCCCATATCTCTCCCAACTGCGGTCGGGCAACCGTACGAATCCGTCCGCCGCCACGATGGCCGCGTTGGCCAGATTTTTCGGCGTCCAGCCCGCCTACTTCACCGACGACGCCTACTACACGGAGCTCGAGAAGGAACTGACCTGGCTCGACGCCACGCGTGATGAGGGCCTACGCCGCCTCGGCGAGCAGTTCATGGAAATGTCTCCGCGGGGCCGCCGGGAACTCGAGCTCAGAGCCGAGGAACTCCGGCGCCAAGCGGATTGACCCGCGTCGGACTCGCCACCCGTGGGCCCGAGGTCTCCGAAGACGTCCTCGTCGACGGGCGCGCAGGTGGTGTCGACCTCGTAGGCTCCGTACGTCCGCGTCCGCACTCCGTGTGGTGAACGGTCAATCGGCGAAGTCTGCAATGGCGGCTACCAACTTGGAGTGTGGGCATGAGCGACCGGGTGCTCGACGAACTGGGCTACTACCTGTTGGCAGGGGCGGGCGGTGAAGGGCCGGCCGCGCTGATGGACGAGGCGCGGCGCGGTGCGGTGAGGAACTCGGGTTCGGAACCGGCTTCACCTCGGAGCGGTGGAACGTCAAGGAGGCGTCGTCACTGGTGGGTGCGGCGTGCGCGGTGACCAATCGCATGCAGATCGCCACCGCGGCGACCAATCACAACACCCGCCATCCGCTGATCACCGCATCGTGAGCCACGACCATGCATCGACTGTCGGGTGGACGGTTCACGCTCGGCATCGGCCGAGGGATTGCGGCGATGTACGACGCCTTCGGGGTGCCCGCGGTGACCACCGCCCAGATGGAGGACTTCGCCCAGGTCATGCGGCAGCTCTGGCACGGCGAGGTGGTGCTCGACCACGACGGGCCGATCGGCAACTACCGGGTGCTGTTCCTCGATCCCGACTTCGACGAGGACGTCCGCCTGGGCCTGGTGGCCTTCGGACCGCAGACCCTGGCGCTGGGCGGACGAGAGTTCGACGACGTCATCCTGCACACCTACTTCCCCCCGGAGACTCTCCAACGCAGCGTCGAGACGGTCAAGGACGCCGCCGAGAAGGCGGGCCGCGACCCCGACAGTGTGAAGGTGTGGTCCTGCTTCGCCACCGTCGGTGACCATCTTCCCGAGGAATTGCGACTGAAGAAGACAGTCGCCCGGCTGGCCACCTACCTCCAGGGGTACGGCGACCTGCTGGTGTCCACCAACGGTTGGGATCCGGCTGTGCTGCAACGCTTCCGCAAGGACCCGGTGGTGACATCGGTCCCCGGCGGCATCGACCACAAGGCAACGGCCGAACAGATCGAGCACATCGCGACGCTGATCCCCGACGAGTGGCTCGAGCCGTCGGCGACGGGAACGGCGCAGCAGTGCGTCGATCGGATCCGCAAGGAGTTCGACTACGGTGCTGACGCCGTGATCATGCACGGTGCCACACCCGCCGAACTCGAACCGATCGTCGCGGCGTACCGCGGGGGAGACTAGCGGTACCGGCGAGAAGTCGTTGAAGGGCCTCGTGTAACCGTAGCCTGATGATGTCGGGGGACACGTCGAAGTGGCAGGCAATCCGCTCGACGGTCCAGCGCAACCAGTAGGCGTGAAAGAGGATGTCCCGTTCTTCCGCAGGCAACAGCGCCATCGCCTCGGTGATGCGGCTTCGACACTGCGGCGGACCGCATCGGCTACCGCCCGAGGCTCGCGGCATCCTCACGGTTCCCACGCTGCCGCGTCATGCGTACCCCAGTGCCTTGTTCTCGGTGCGGATTCTCACGTTCAGCACCAGCGCGTTGGCAGCGGTGAAGGTGATCGCGGTCAGCCATGCCGAATGCACGAGGGGGAGCGCCACCACCTCCGCGACCACGGCGGCGTAGTTGGGATGATGCAGCCATCGGTACGGTCCTCGTCGCACCAGTGCCGCGTTCGGGATCACGATCACGCGCGGATTCCAATGTTTGCCCAATGCCGTTGCGCACCACCAGCGGGTGACGGTGCTGAGCACGACGACGACCACCATCGGCCAGGCCAACCATGGGATGAACGGACGGTGCAGTGTCCAGACCTCGACGACGCAGCCGACCAGCAGAAGTGCATGCATCGCCACCATCACCGGGTAGTGACCGCGGCCGAACTCCCTGCCGCCCTGCGCAATCGACCATGCGGCGTTGCGTCGAGAAACGACGAGTTCGACCAGGCGCTCGAGCCCGATCGCGAGGATGAAGAGGTAGTAGTACATGACCAGGGCCTACCAGCTCAGCAATAGCAGTTCGAAGCTGAACCCGGGCCCCATCGCGAGCATCACGCCAAGGGAACCGTCAGGCGGCGGCGTCGCGATGGTGCGGGAGAGTACGTCCAGCACCGACGCCGACGAGATGTTGCCGTGCTCCCGCATCGAGTCCCAGCTGTGGGCCAGGGCTTCCGGCCGCATGCCGATCGCATTCTGGATCGAGTCGAGGACCCTGGGGCCGCCGGGATGGCAGATCCATGTCGTGATGTCACCGGCGGACAGACCGTAGTCGGCGAGGAACCGGTCGACCTCTCCGCTGAGGTAGTCGTCGGCCATCTTCGGCACATCCTTGGACAACACCAGCCCGAACCCGTTGGCGCTGACGTTCCAGCCCATGACGTCGATGGTGTCGGGAAGGAGCCGGCTCCTGGTGGCCAACACCGTCGGACCCGAGTCGACGGTCGGGTGGTTGGGCGTCCGATGCGCGCCAGTGGCGATCACCGCCGCGGCGCCGTCGCCGAACAGGCACACTCCGATCAGTGCAGGAATGGAGGTGTCATCGCGTTGCATTGTGAGCGAACACAATTCGACTGACAGCAGGACGGCGACATCGCCAGGGAAACCGCGAAGGTAGTCGTGGACGCGGGCCATCCCTGCGGCACCTGCCACACAACCCAGCCCGAACAGCGGGATGCGCTTCACGTCCGGCCGTAACCCGATGTTCGACGCGATTCGAGCATCTACGGTCGGGACCGCCACCCCCGTGCTCGATACCATGACGATGGCGTCGACCTCATCGGGTCTGATGCCCGAGGCGTCGAGTGCCGACAGCACCGCCTCTTGACCCAATTGGGTGGCGACTTCGACGTAGGCGTCGTTCGCTTCGGTGAAGCCCGTCATCGCCGGGTAACGGGAGAGCGGTAGGGCCAGGTTGCGGTAGTCCACTCCACTCGTCTGCGCGAAGCGCATGAACTCCGGGCCGCCAACCTTGGTCAGTTCCCGTGCCACGTCGTCCTGGTGATAGCGGTACGGCGTGAACGCCACCCCGCTTCCGGCGATGCGTGGTGCGCCGATTCTGCTGATGGTCAATGAGTCCGATGACTCGGTGTGCGTTTCGATAGTCATATCAATCCACACGGTCGACGTCCGCGGAAGGTTCGAATTCGACGAACAATGTGAAACTAAACACCATGCCTTCGTGTTGGGAATATTGGGGCTCGTCGGGGAAGCATCGATACAGGTGAGCAGCTTTTCTTAGCGATTTATTCTGGCAATGACCTGAGTTTTCGCTGCCATTTGTGTGTGCAATCGAGCGCTGCCAATAATGGCGCGAGGATAAGAATTCAGGCGCAGGTCATTTATTCGCCCGCACGGTGCATTCAGTGAGAACGCGCGGCCCGTCACTGGTGATGGCGATGGTGTGTTCGGATTGCGCGGTGTTCGAGCCGTCGGCCGAGCGCAGCGTCCAGCCGTCGGCATCCATGACAAGACGATCGCTGTCGCGTGACCACCACGGTTCCAGTGCCAACGTCACCCCCGTCTGAGCACCAGTCCGCGACCGCGCCGCCCTCGATTGGGGATGTGAGGGTCTTCGTGCATGGTGCGGCCCAAACCATGACCACCGAACTCGACGTTCACGCGATATCCGGCTTCAGCGGCGACGTCACCGATTGCCGCCGAGATGTCACCGAGACGACCGCCGGGCACGGCGGCGGCGGCGATACCCGCGTCGAGAGCTCGTCTGGTCGAGTCGACAAGCGCTGCGTCAGCGTCGTCCACACCGTCGCCCACGATGATCGTCACCGCGGAGTCGGCTACCCAGCCGTCGATCGGAGACCGCGAAGTCCAGAGTCAATTCGTCACCATCCCGAAGCACGTAATGGTGTGGCATGCCGTGCAGGACGGCTGCATCATAAGAATGCCGACGACGTCTGGAGTGGAACCGACGAAAAACGCCTTGCCATCTG
>JAOPWT010000336.1 GCA_025965555.1 Mycobacterium sp. | reverse complement strand
TTGTGGAGCCTAGGAGATTCGAACTCCTGACATCTGCCTTGCAAAGGCAGCGCTCTACCAACTGAGCTAAGGCCCCTCTCGGTGATCAGCTGGGCTGATCCGCGGCGACGTGCCAAACCTCTAGCCGATTGCGCGACTTGACGATCAGCACGCCCGCGACGAGAAGCGCAAGCACTACGAAAGCCTTCACAGTGCACCCTTCTCGGTGAGGCAAACCGTGGGCCTGGGAGGACTCGAACCTCCGACCTCTTCGTTATCAGCGAAGCGCTCTATCAACCTGAGCTACAGGCCCGTATTCACATACGGCCGAGGGACGAGATTACCGTAACGACTGCCGCCGCCCCAAACCGCCGGGAATCAGTCGCGATCGGCGAGCGTCACCTCGATGCCGCCGACGAGGTCCGTGGTCAAGTTGTAGATGAACGCGCCGCACGTCGCCATCGCCGTGAGGAGCACGATGTTGACCAGGCCGATGAGCGCCGCACCGCCGAAAATCGTTCCGCTGGAAACGAGTTCACCCCCGCTGCCGCTGGCGCTGGTGAGCAGATCGCCCACGTTGCTGTTCAACTTGCTCCACACGCCCATCCCGCCGAGCACCAGATACAGGAACGCGACGGCGATCATCCAGACGAAGAACAGGGCCACGCTGAGCACCAGCGAGACCTTCAACACGCTCCACGGATCGAAGCGCCGGATCTGCATGCTCGCGCGTACCGGGCCCTGCGAACGACTGGCCGCAGGAGCACGGGTGGCCGGCGCCGACGGACGGGCCGAGGGTTCAACGGCGGTCCGATCAGAGCCTGGCTTGCGGGGTCCACGCGGTGCCGAACCCGACAGGTCGGGCAGCTCGCTGGCGTAGACCTCCTGACGACCGCCCTCCGTACGCTCGGGGCGATTCGGGGGCGCCGCCTCCAGATCCCTGGTCGGCGCGGATTCACGCGTCGGAGCAGCTTCCCGAGCCGGAGCCGCCTCGCGGGCCGGACCCGACGCAGGCCCGGAGGCGGGTCCACCCGCGATGAAGCGATTCAGCCGGGCATCTGCACCAGGAGCGTTGCCGGGGGAGTGCCCGGCCGCCGCACCTGCGCGTGGTCCGTCGTGCGGCCGGGGACGAGCCCCCGGCCCTCGCTGCCACGGGGGTACGTCGCCCGACGGCGAGCCGCTGTTGACCGGACCACTGTCGTGGACGCCGTTCGAGCCGTTCGGGCTGCCCGTCCCATCGCCGGTGCGCGGTGGTCCAGGTTCGTTCGGTGAACCCACCTACGGCTCCTTAGCTCGGGTCAGACTCTGCGTCGTCGTCCGCGTCCTCGTCGGCATTGCGGGCAACGGCAATCAGTGTGTCGCCATCGGCGAGGTTCATCAAGCGCACGCCCTTGGTTTGCCGCCCGGCCTTGCGCACTTGACGTGCCACGGTCCGGATGACGCCCCCACCTGAGGTGATGGCGTAGAGCTCGGTGTCCTCATCGACGATCAACGCTCCGACCAGAGTGCCACGCCTGCGGTCATACTGGATCGTCAGGATGCCCTTGCCGCCACGACCCTGCGGGGTGTACTCCTCGATGGCCGTGCGCTTGGAATACCCGCCCGACGTCGCCACCAGCAGATA
Source organism: Mycobacterium sp. (assembly GCA_025965555.1). Lineage (GTDB taxonomy): Bacteria > Actinomycetota > Actinomycetes > Mycobacteriales > Mycobacteriaceae > Mycobacterium. The sequence goes on along the minus strand of JAOPWT010000336.1, from coordinate 9,611 downwards.
CGTACCTTCACGCACCACGTTGAGCGAGAGCAGTTCGTCGTCCTCGTTGAATCGCATGCCCTGCACACCCGAGGTGGCGCGGCCCATGGGACGCAACGCCTCGTCGGTTGCCGAGAAGCGAATGGACTGGCCCTTTGCCGACACCAGAAGGAGATCCTCCTCGGCCGAGCACAGGACCGCACCCACCAGTTCGTCCCCGTCGCGCAGGTTGACCGCGACGATGCCGCCCGAGCGGTTGGAGTCGAAGTCGGTCAGCTTGGACTTCTTCACCAGACCCTTCTTGGTGGCCAGCACGAGATAGGGCGCGTCCTCGTAGCTCTTGATCTGGATGACCTGCGCGATCCGCTCTTCCGGCTGGAAGGCCAGCAGGTTGGCCACGTGTTGCCCACGAGCCGTCCGCGAGGCCTCGGGCAGCTCGTACGCCTTAGCCCGATAGACCCGGCCCTGCGTGGTGAAGAACAGGATCCAGTCGTGCGTCGAGCTGACGAAGAAGTGCCTGACGATGTCGTCCTGCTTGAGGCCGGCGCCCTGGACGCCCTTCCCGCCGCGCTTCTGGCTTCGGTACAGGTCGGACTTGGTCCTCTTCGCGTAACCGGTCTCCGTGATCGTGACGACTACCTCTTCGCGCGCGATGAGGTCTTCGTCTGCCACGTCCCCGTCGGCCGGGATGATGCGGGTGCGCCGGTCGTCGCCGTACTTCTCGACGAGCTCGGCAAGCTCGTCGTGCACGATGGCCCGCTGACGTTCCGGCTTGGCCAGGATGTCCTCGAGGTCGGCGATCTCCGCCTCGATCTTGGCCAGGTCGTCGACGATGCGCTGACGCTCCAGAGCGGCCAGACGCCGCAGCTGCATGTCGAGGATCGCCTGCGCCTGAATGTCGTCGATGTCGAGCAGGTCGATCAGGCCCTGGCGGGCGATGTCGACGGTCTGCGACGCGCGGATCAGCGCGATGACCTCGTCGAGCGCGTCGAGCGCCTTCACCAGACCGCGCAAGATGTGGGCGCGCTCGTTGGCCTTGCGCAACCGGTACGTGGTGCGGCGGACGATGACGTCCAACTGGTGCACGACGTACAGGCGGATCAGCTGATCGATCCGCAACGTGCGGGGGACACCATCGACGATCGACAGCATGTTCGCGCCGAAGCTGGTCTGCAGCTGGGTGTGCTTGTACAGATTGTTGAGGACCACCTTGGCCACGGCGTCGCGCTTGACCTCGACGACGATGCGCATGCCGACCCGGTCGCTGCCCTGGTCCTCGATGTTGGAGATGCCCGCGAGCTTGCCGTCGCGCACCTGGTCGGCGATCGAGGTGATGAAGTTGTCGTGGTTCACCTGATACGGGAGCTCGGTGATGACCAGCAGCGTGCGGCCCTTGTTGTCCTCTTCGACCTCGACCACGCCCCGCATGCGGATGGAGCCACGACCGGTGGTGTACGCGTCGTGGATGCCCTGCGAACCGACGATCAGGCCGTAGGTCGGGAAGTCGGGCCCCTTGACGCGTTCGGTGACCGCGGCCAGCGTGGCCTCTTCGTCGGCCTCGAAGTTGTCCAGGCACCAGAACACGGCCTCGGACAGCTCACGAAGGTTGTGCGGCGGCATGTTGGTCGCCATGCCGACCGCGATGCCACCCGAGCCGTTGGCCAACAGGTTGGGGAAGCGGCTTGGCAGAACGGTGGGCTCTTGCACCCGGCCGTCGTAGTTGGGAATGAAATCGACTGTCTCCTCGTCGATTTCACGCAGCATCTCCATCGCCAACGGCGTGAGGCGAGCTTCCGTGTTGTGACTGACGAACCCGTTGGTGATGAAGCTGTGGTCGTCGGTGTCGACGCGCAGGCTGTAAACCGGCTGCACACCCGCCTCGACTACGCTCGCGACGCGGGCGTAATGGAACCGCCCGTCGGTCAACTCGCTGGCAATCGCCTGCGCGTCGGAGTCGTGTCCGTGCATCTCGAGGAAGCGTTGCAGCCCAGGCACGTCGACTGTGTGGCTTCTCGTCGAGATCTCTCGCGATTCACGTTCAGAACCCACACACTCGGCGCGCATCGCGACCACGTCGCCCACGCGAATCTCTTCGATGAGCTTCCACAGCAGCGTCGGAACGCCTACGACGTTCACTAGGCACAGCAGCGGGTGGTTCGCGGTGCCGGTGACCGAGTGGCCCTGCACGGTCGACACGGTGAAGGTGTCGTGCTCACCTGAGTGGAAGAGACGGTCGGCGACGACCGGGATGCCGTGGCGGTCAAGGACTTTCATCTCGATGACGTTGTCGGTGTTCGGCTTCGCACCAGGGACCACATCCGCTATGCGGACTGACCCGCCGTCGGGGAGGCTGACCGAAGCGTCACCGGTGACGCAGTACCTCATGGCGGCCGGCGGATCGTTGCCCGGCGAGCCGAAGTTCCCCTGGCCGTCGACCAGGGGATAGCGCAGCGACCACGGCTGTGCCATCCGGACCAGGGTGTCGTAGATCGACGAGTCACCGTGCGGGTGGTAGTTGCCCATGGTCTCGGCAACGGAGCGTGCGGATTTCGCGTGTCCGCGGTCGGGCCGGAAGCCGGAGTCGTACATCGCGTAGAGCACGCGACGGTGGACGGGCTTGAGACCGTCACGGACCTCGGGAAGGGCGCGCCCGACGATGACGCTCATCGCGTAGTCGATGTAGCTGCGCTGCATCTCCTGCTGGATGTCGACCGGCTCGATGCGGTCGGTGGTGCCGTCGTCGCCCGGAGGCAGGGTGGTGTCTGTCATGTGCTCCTCGCTCGTCTATGAGCAGCTCGGGATTAAGTTCAAAGGATCAAACGTCAAGGAAGCGAACGTCTCTCGCGTTTCGCGTGATGAAGCTGCGACGGGCCTCGACGTCCTCGCCCATGAGCACGGAGAACAACTCGTCGGCGGCCGCGGCGTCGTCGAGGGTGATTCGGCGCAGTACCCGGGCACTGGGATCCATCGTGGTTTCCCACAATTCCTTGGCGTCCATCTCGCCTAGACCCTTGTAGCGCTGGATTCCGTCTTCGGTGTTGATCCTCCGGCCGGCCGCTCGGCCGGCTTCCAACAGTCCGTCGCGTTCGCGGTCGGAGTACGCGAACTCCGGTTCGCTGCGCTGCCACTTCAGCTTGTACAGCGGAGGCTGCGCCAGGAAGACGTGCCCATTCTCGATGAGCGGCTTCATGAATCGGAACAGCAGCGTCAGCAGCAGCGTCGAGATGTGCTGGCCGTCGACGTCGGCGTCGGCCATCAGCACGATCTTGTGGTAGCGCAGCTTGGTGATGTCGAACTCGTCGTGGATGCCGGTGCCCAGTGCGGTGATGATCGCCTGCACTTCGGTGTTCTTCAGCACGCGGTCGATGCGCGCCTTCTCGACGTTGATGATCTTGCCACGCAGGGGAAGGATCGCCTGGTACATCGAGTCGCGGCCGCTCTTGGCTGAGCCGCCCGCCGAATCACCCTCCACCACATACACTTCCGACTTGCTCGGGTCGGTGGAGCGGCAGTCGGCCAGCTTGCCGGGCAGGCCGCCGATGTCGGTCGCGCTCTTGCGCCGCACCAACTCCCGGGCCTTGCGGGCCGCCATCCGCGCCTGCGCGGAGGAAACCGCCTTGTTCACAACGGTCTTCGCCTCGGCGGGATTGGCCTCGAACCAGTGGCTCAGCTGCTCGTTGCAGATCTTTTGTACGAAGGACTTCACCTCGGTGTTGCCGAGCTTGGTCTTGGTCTGGCCCTCGAACTGGGGGTCGGCCACCTTGACCGAGATCACCGCGGCCAGCCCTTCGCGGATGTCGTCGCCGGTGAGATTGGGATCCTTTTCCTTGAGGATCTTCTTGTCCTTGGCGTACTTGTTGACCACCGTCGTCAACGCGCTGCGGAAGCCCTCTTCGTGCGTACCACCCTCGTGGGTGTTGATGGTGTTCGCGAAGGTGTGCACCGATTCGGAATAACCTGCGTTCCACTGCATCGCGATCTCGACCTCGTGGCCGGGGCCCTTGCCGTCGAAGTCGATGATGCTCTGCTGGATCGGGGTCTTGGTGCGGTTGATGTGCTTGACGAAGTCCACCAGACCGCCCGGGTAGTGGAAGGTGCGGTGCTTGACCTTGTGGGGTGCCTTGGATTCCGCCTCCTTCTCGTCGGCGGACTTCGGCGCTTCTGCCGTGTCGCTCACCACTTCGTCGACGATCTCGTCGGCGGTGACGCGTTCGTCGGTGAGCTCTATCGTCAGGCCCTTGTTGAGGAACGCCATCTCCTGGAGGCGACGGGCAATCGTCTCGAAGTCGTAGTTGGTGGTCTCGAAGATGTTGGGATCCGCCCAGAACCTGATGGTGGTGCCGGTCTTCTTGGTCTTCTCGCCCTGCCGCAGCGTGCCGGGGATGGAGTGGTCATAGCTCTGAAACCACTCGTACCCATCCGTGCGGATGTCGGCCTCGAGTCGCGTGGAAAGGGCGTTGACCACTGAGACGCCAACGCCGTGCAGACCACCGGACACCTGATAGGCGCCCTCTTCGAACTTGCCGCCCGCGTGAAGGACCGTCATCACGACGTCGACGGTGGGGATACCGGTGCTGTGCATCGCGACCGGGATTCCGCGGCCATCGTCAGTGACCTGGACGCTTCCGTCCTCGAGGATGCGGACATCCACCGTCGTGGCGAATCCCGCCATGGCTTCGTCCACCGCGTTGTCGACGACCTCCCACACCAGGTGGTGCAGACCGCGCTCACCGGTGGACCCGATGTACATGCCCGGGCGCTTCCGGACTGCCTCCAGGCCTTCGAGAACCTTGATCGACTCTGCGCCGTATGCGGTGGGACCATTCTTCTTCAGGGCAGCCACAGTGAGCGCGTCTCCTTGGGGTTCTTGGGCGGGAGGGAGCGAAGCGCTCCTCCGCGAGTTGTCTCCAGTCTACCGGCACGCACCGTCACCACTTGGTCTGAGGCGGCGTTTCCGTGCACCTTATTAAGCCGTGCACGCTATTTTTCGACAACCGGCGCGTCCCGACGACCGATTAGTCGCCTTCAACTGCTGTCGGCCCTCTGAGAACCGGCTGTAAAACCTCACCCGTAAGTGTCGCGCGGGCCTCTGCCCGGAACGTTGAACTTGCCCTTGCGCCACGTCGGCGCCGTCGGGCCGACGATCTTCAGGCTGGTGACGACGCCGTCGCCGACCGCGGCCGCGATCTTGGCAAGGAGTTGGGCCTGCACCAGTCGCAGTTGGGTCGCCCACGCCGTCGACTCGGCCTCCACGGTCAGCACCCCGTCGCGCAACACCGCCGGGTTCGCGTGTTCGGCGATCTGATCGCCGACCACCGTCGCCCACTGCCCGAACACCGAGCCCTCCGCCACCCGCGGCGACCAACCGCGACTCTTCGCGAGCTCGGAGGTCAGCGCTCCAAGCGTCTGCGGATCACGCGAGTCGGGCCCTGGCCCTGACCACCGCCTGCGGGTCCCCCGCGCCGGAACGCCCTTGGTCGACGACGTCCTGCCACGGCCGACGTCCTTGCCCTGACTTCGCGCCGCGCCCCGCGCCTCCTCCAGGGTTCGCCGCACCAGATCCATCCCCTTGAGGTGGGCGAGTGCCTCCGGCGGTCCCGACGGTTCCGCGTCATCGGTCGAATCCGTCACTCCACTACCTCCGACAGTCGACCAGAATCGTCATCGCGCATCCCGATGACCATTCTGCGCGCATCCCAGTCCTGCGGGATGTCCTCCGCGACCGCGGCGGTCACCAGAACCTGCTCGGCAGATGCGGCTACCTCGATGAGAGCGCGCCGCCGCGAGTTGTCGAGTTCGGCGAAGACGTCGTCGAGCAGCAGGACCGGATCGCTCCCCTCGGCCCGAAGCAGTTCGTAGGCGGCCAATCTCAACGACAACGCCATCGACCATGACTCACCGTGACTTGCGAACCCCTTGGCTGGTTGGTCGCCGAGCCGCAGTTCGAAGTCATCACGATGGGGCCCGACGAGACACACCCCGCGCTCCAGTTCGGCCGAACGCTTGCGGGCGAGTTCCTCGAGAAGTCCGACCTCGAAGACCTCGGTGCTGGCCGCTCCGGTCGCCGCCTCCACCTCGACGACCTCCACCGAACTGCGGTACCGCACCGACGCCGGGCGCGAGGCCGGCGCCAACAACTGGTAGGCCTTCTCGATCTCCGGTGCCAGCAGGTTGACGAGATCGACCCGCGCCGCGATGAGCCTGGCGCCGTGCATCGCCAGATGCCCGTCCCAGACGTCGAGTGTCTCCAGTGCGCCTGAATCACCTCGAAAGCGCGCTCCCGCAACGGTTTTCAGAAGAGCCGAGCGCTGCCGAAGCACCTTGTCGTAGTCGGCGCGTAGGGCGGCCACCGACGGACGTCGCGTGGTGGCGAGCTCGTCCAGGTAGCGCCGGCGTTCGGCCGGGTCGCCCCTGACCAGCGCCAGATCCTCGGGAGCGAACAGCACTGCGCGCAGCGCGCCGAGAATTTCGCGTGCGCTTCGCACCGGCGACCGGTTCAACCGCGCCTTGTTGGCCCGGCCCGCGGTGATCTCCAGATCGACCGCAAGCTCGCGTCCTTCGTTGACCACGATCGTCGACACGATCGCCCGCTCGGCTCCGGCCCGAATCAGCGGCGCATCCGAACCCACCCGGTGTGAACCGAGCGTGGACGAATACCACAGCGCCTCAACGAGATTCGTCTTGCCAAACCCGTTCGGACCGACGAACACCGTGCATCCCGGCTCCAGCTCCAACTCCAGGCGTGACCAGGAGCGGAAGTCGGTCAGGCCAAGTCGACGTACGTACACCTATCCAGACTCGCTGATCCTCTGCACCGCATGGCCACCGAACTGGTTCCGAAGCGCCGCGACAGCCTTCATCGTCGGCGAATCATCTTGCCGGGAAAGGAATCTCGCGAACAGTGAGGCTGCGATGGCCGGCACGGGAACGCGGAGCCGAATGGCTTCCTCGACGGTCCATCGGCCTTCACCCGAGTCGTCGGTGTAGCCCCGGATCTCGGCCAGCTGAGGATCTTCCTTGAGCGCCCTCGCGAGCAGCGTCTGCAGCCACGACCGGACCACGGTGCCATTGGTCCAAGCCTGATAGACCGCTTGCGGACTCTTGATGAGATCTTCGGCGGCCAGCATCTCGTAACCCTCGCCGTAGGCCGTCATCATGGCGTACTCGACACCGTTGTGAACCATCTTGGCGAAGTGACCGGCACCCACGGGACCGGCGTGCACGAAGCCGTCCTCCAGAGGTCCCGGCGGGCGAAGGGCGTCGAAGATCGGCATCACCTTGGCGACGTTTTCGTCACTGCCACCGACCATGAGTCCGTAGCCCTCGGTGAGACCCCAGATACCACCGGAGACGCCGGCGTCGATGAATCCGATTCCCTTCTGGGCCAGCAGTGCTGCGTGGGGACCGTCCTCGGTGTAGCGCGAGTTGCCACCGTCGATCACCAGGTCACCCTCGCTGAGCACCGCCGAGAGCCCCACGATCGTGGTGTTCGTCACCTCACCGGAGGGCACCATCACCCAGACCACGCGCGGCGCCGGGAGCGCTGCCGCGAGAGCAGCCAGATCGGCCACGTCGGTCACCTCGGGGCGAGGGTCGTAGCCGATGACCTCGTGTCCGCCCTTGCGAAGGCGTTCGCGCATGTTGAAGCCCATTTTGCCGAGACCGACCAGCCCGAGTTGCATGTGCGCCTCTTTCGTGGCGATAAGGCCGGTCAGCCCGGAAGCCGTACCGGCATCAACAGATAGACGTAATCGGTCTGGGAGGCCGGGAAGGGACCACTGGCACCGACGTAAGAGTCACCATCATCACCCGCCGGCCGGAACACCGCGGGACGGCTGGATGTCGTGAAGCCGAACGTCACCTTAGGGGAGTGCAGTGAGCCGAGGCCGTCGGTCAGATAGGTGGGATTGAAGGCGATGGTCAGCGGGTCACCGGAGAACTCGACGGGAAGGTCTTCCTCGGCCCGCCCGACGGCATCCTCACCACCGGCCGACAGCCGCAGCGAATCCTCGGAGAATTCCATCCGCACCTGCGCACCGCGATCCGCGACAAGGGCCACGCGCTTGATCGCCTCCGTCAACTCCGCGACGCCGACGGTCGCCACCGCGGTGTGCTCGGCGGGCAGAAGCTGGCGGAACTTGGGGAATTCGGCGTCCAGCAGTCGGCTCGTCGTGCGCTTGCCGTTACTGCGGATGTCCAGCAGCCCTTCCTTGCCCACGGCCGCCCCGGCACCGAGCGCCAAATGGACGTCGGCTCCGTCGGTGCCCGCCCGTGCCGCCTCGGCAAGTGTCTTCGCTGGAACCAGGACCGCGGCTTCGATATCGGCCGAATCCGTCGACCAGGTGAGTTCACGGACGGCGAGCCGGAACCGGTCGGTTGCCGCCAGCACGACCTTCTCGCCCGAGATCTCCACGCGGATGCCCGTCAACATCGGCAAGGTGTCATCCCGACCCGCAGCAACCGCCACCTGACCGATGGCTTGTGCGAACAGATCGGATGCCACGACACCGGTCTCCTCGGGCAGCGACGGCAGCGTCGGGTAATCCTCGACGGCCATCGTCGGCAGCGAGAAGCGGGCGCTGCCGCAGCTCAGTGACACGCGTGTGCCATCGACGCTGACGTCCACGGGCTTGGCAGGCAGCGACTTCGTGATGTCGGACAGCAGGCGACCCGACACGAGAACGCTTCCAGGAGAGGCGATTTCGGCTGCAACGCGGACTTCCGCCGACACCTCGTAGTCGTAACCCGAGATGGTCAAGCCATCGTCTGACCCGGTCAGGAGTACGCCGGAGAGCACGGGCACGGTGGGCCTGGTCGGCAGAATGCGGGCAACCCAGGCCACGGCGTCGGCGAAGTCTTCGCGCACCAGGCGAAACTTCAGGTCGGTACCAATTGTCGTCGTCGCCACATCCATCGCGTCCCCTTCAGTGAAACCCCAGCTACATGTACTAGCAGCGGTTCTACGGGTGTCTTACGGACATGTCACCACGCTGCGGTTCGACGACCGTTCCGGTTGTCGAAGACCCACCGTAGAGCCTTCGGCGTCAACTTGAAAGCTAATCGATCGGAGTGACAAACGCCCCGTGCGGCCGACGGTCCGGACGGCCAACAGGGCTCGTTCCCCAGGTGCTTCTTTTAGTAGAGATCCTTGATTGATAAATGAGTAACAGTATTAGGTGCTGTGGAAGCTGTGGATCGGTGCACAGTTCGGCAGGTCGGGCACGGTGTGCGCTCGTGCGTGACTCGTGGACTACCTATGCGTGTAATTCGGCGAGCTGTGGACGGCCGGGTGAAGTGTGTACGAGCGCGGCGGCGGGCAGTTGTCACACGGATTGTGCACGAGTAGTCCACGAGCTTTTCGTGTGACTCGTGATGCGGCAGGGTCAGAAGATTCTCGGAAGATCCGCGCAGAAGTACACCGATGGCCGGACGATTCGCACGGATGACGAGAGGCGGTGGGGTGGGTCAGCGCTTGGAGCGCTGGCGGATCCGCGTGGTGAGTTCCTTGACGTGATCGAAGATCTCGCGCCGCTGCGCCATCTCGCCGCGGATCTTCCGCTCGGCGTACATCACCGTGGTGTGGTCGCGACCGAAGGAATGACCGATCTTCGGCAGCGACAGATCCGTGAGCT
>JAOPWT010000325.1 GCA_025965555.1 Mycobacterium sp. | reverse complement strand
TACTCACGGCGCGACCTGATCAGCACCGTCGAACGCCAACACCTCGTTCACCAGTCCGCCGCGCTCGTTGCGGTAGTTGATCACCAGCACAGACCCCCGCACCACTCCCCCGGTCTCCGGGAACATGCGCGCCGCCACGGGCGAGCTGAACACGACGTCGTCGTGAAAGTGCACGAGCACCGCCTCGACGTCGTGCTCGTTCCACGCTCACACCCAGTCGTCGGCGAAGACCGCCGAATCCGGTGTCGGCATCGGTCACTCCTTGAGGGCCGCCCAGAACGGGCATTGATGCTTCTGGTCGAAGTCGGTCTCCACCGTCGCGCCGTCGGGCCGCAATGACAACCGCTTTTCCTCGCTGCTGAATGCGGGCCAGTCATCGCCGGGATGCCCGTCGCGGACGAACTGGCTCCACGAGTCGATCATCTGATCGGACAGCACCTGCTGGTCGGGATCCAGACGCGGGGCGCCACCGATGTCGAAGAGGTAGCGCAGCTCGAGGGAATGGCTGGCACCGACCGGAAACGGCAAGTTGCGCAACGCATCCGGCGCAGGAGCACCGGAGTCGTTGAACTCGTAGGCGTAGACCGGGTCGGTTCTGGCGAAACTCTCGGTCATCCGGTCCGCGACGCAGGCGAAGACTCCGTCGGTGACGGCTGCCGAGTACGCGAGCGGCACGTTGCCCTCGAAGCGGGTCAACGGGTAGCGCGCGGCCACCGCTTCGGCACCGCGGCCGAATGTCTGCGACAGCAACTGGGGATACTGCGCCTCGGTGTAGGGCTTCTTCAGTCGGAGGTACTGCAGGGCGACGAACAGTGTGAACTCGTCGTGGTTGGTGCCGATGAGGATGGGCACCTTGGCAGCCTGGCCCTCTGCGATCGCCGGCATCGGGTCCACCGGCAGCACCTTGGTTCCCGTCACGGGGCCACTCAGCGCATCATCACCGATGTGGTAGTACCACACCGGTTTTCGCAACTTGTCCGCAGGCAACGCGCGAAGACAGGCGGCGACGGTTCCGAGGTCCTGGCAACCGGCGTCACGGGCGTAGTCGATGCTGGCTCGCTCCGCGTCGGGCAGCGCGACCTGAGCCTGGCACGGCCCACTCTGGATGATCGCCGCGCGGAACAGCCCGTCGGAGCCCGGCGCGACGAGGTGATCGCACACGGACATGCCGCCCGCGGACTCGCCCGCGATCGTGACGGCATCGGGATCACCGCCGAAGTTCGCGATGTTGTCGTGCACCCAGCGCAGCGCGGCCTGTTGATCGGCCAGCCCGTAGTTGCCGACCGCCCCGGGAGCGCCGAGCGACGGGTGCGCCAAGAAGCCCAGCGCACCGAGTCGGTAGTTGAGGGTGACGACGATGACATCCCCACGCGAGGCCAGCCAACGGGAGTCGTAGAGCCCGCTGCTGCCGTTGATGAACGCGCCGCCATGGATCCACACCATCACCGCGCGCTTCTTCTCCGATTGCGGCGGAGTCCACACGTTGAGCGAGAGGCAGTCCTCGGAGGTCTGCCGACCCATCTCCAGATCGCTGGCGTCCTGCATGCAGCGCGGCCCGGTGTGAGTCGCGTCACGTATGCCCGGCCATGGCAATGCCGGTGCGGGGGGCTGCCACCGCAATGGGCCGACAGGTGGTGCTGCGTAGGGAATTCCGGCGAACAGGCGATGATCCTGGGCAACGAGGCCGCGGACGGTGCCCGTCGCGGTCTGGACCAGCATCGGGTCGGGCGGAGGCGGCTTGGGCGTGTTCGGTGCTGGGGAGCCACCATGAGCGCAGCCGGCGAGCAGCAGCGTCACGGCCAACACAATCGCCATCGCACGGCGGCCAACCGATTCAGAGCGCATCCCGACCGAGCGTACTGAAGGCCGATCCGGGCAATTGCGCCATCACACTTCCCGGGCCGCCCTAAACTGCGGCTTGACACCCGTCAAGTGCAGCCCGCAGATGAGGAGTCTCGATGAGCAGTGAGACCATCGGCCGTGTGATGGACCCGGCCGCCAAGGTCCTGGCCGATCCCACCGCGTACGCCGACGACGAGCGCCTGCACGCGGCGCTCACCGAGCTGCGGGCGAACAATCCCGTTGCCTGGGTTGACAATCGGCCCTACCGGCCGTTCTGGGCCATCACCAAGCACGCCGACATCATGGCCATCGAGCGCGACAACGAGCTGTTCCTGAGCGCGCCACGCCCCCTGCTCGCCACCGCAGCCGCCGACGACATGGCCAAGCAACAGCTCGAGGCGGGCATGGGCCTGCGCACGCTGATCCACATGGACGATCCGCACCACCGCAAGGTCCGCCAGATCGGTGCCGACTGGTTCCGGCCCAAGGCCATGCGCGACCTCAAGGTCCGCGTCGACGAGCTCGCCAAGCGCTACGTCGACAAGATGGCCGCCATCGGCCCAGAGTGCGACTTCGTCACCGACATCGCCGTCGACTTCCCGCTGTACGTGATCATGTCCCTGCTGGGCCTGCCCGAATCCGACTTCGGTCGCATGCATGCCCTGACGCAGGAGATGTTCGGCGGCGACGACGACGAGTACAAGCGTGATGGAGGGTCACTCGAGGATCAACTCGCGGTGCTTCTCGACTTCTTCGCCTACTTCTCCGAGTTGACGGCGTCGCGTCGCGAGCAGCGGACCGGTGACCTCGCCTCCGCGATCGCCAACGGCACCGTCGACGGCGAGCCGCTGTCCGAGGTCGACACCGCGTCGTACTACGTCATCGTCGCCAGCGCGGGACACGACACCACCAAGGACGCGATCTCCGGTGGCATGCGCGCACTCATCGACAACCCCGGCGAGCTGGATCGGTTGCGCAACGATCCCGGCCTGATGCCCACCGCCGTCGACGAGATGATCCGATGGTCAACTCCAGTCAAGGAATTCATGCGGACCGCCGCGAGGGACACCACCGTCCGCGGAGTCGACATCGCCGCGGGTGAGTCGGTCTACTTGGCCTACGTGTCGGGCAACCGCGACGAGGAGGTCTTCACCGACCCCTTCCGGTTCGACGTCGGCCGCGATCCCAACAAGCACGTGGCGTTCGGCTATGGCGTGCACTTCTGCCTGGGCGCCGCATTGGCCCGGATGGAGATGAACAGTCTGTTCACCGAGCTGATCCCGCGCCTTGATTCCATCGAAATCGCCGGTGTGCCAGAGCTTTCCGCGACGACGTTCGTCGGCGGCCTCAAGCACCTTCCGATTCGGTACTCGCTGCGGTAGCCGTCTCGCCGTTGTCCTTGGCGAAGCACTTGAGGAATCCGTCGACGGCAGACACCGCCACCGTCTCGTAGTCGAACTCGGCCAACGTGCTGATCCGGCCGAACGCCAGCGGCCCGATGAGCAACGCGAAGGCCACGGTGCGATCGACGGGAATCAGAGCCTCGGCAGCCTGCGGACTGTCGAAGATCACGTCGAAGGGCGCCGAGTACTGCTGTGCGATGCGTTCCCTCAGCGAGCGCATCTCGGGGCTGCTCGTGTCGGTGTGCTGCATCTGGGGCAGCGCTCCGATGTCCGGCCCGAGGGACAGCCACGACATCGCCGTCAGGATCGTGGGCGCCTCGGCGATCGACTCGGCCCACGCCACCACGATGGCGGTCAGCCGGTCGCGCAACGTGCCCTCCTCAGGCGGCATCGGCGGCGGCGGGATGAGACTCATGAAGCTGGCGGCCAACAGGTCGTTGGCACTGGAAAAATGCCGGTAGAGCGTCGCCCGTGCGACGTTGGCGCTGCGGGTCACGGCGTCGATGGTGACCGCGCTCGGACCACCGGTGCGCAGGAGGGCCGTCGCCGCATCGAGCAGTCGCGCCCTGGAACGAGCGGGCCGCGGGTCGCTTCGCGCGCCGGTCATGTTTGCGTCCACCTCCAACGGGAACCGTTACTCGAGACTATTGGTCTTGCACCGAGACTGTTAGTCTCGAAAGTATTCCCACCGAATGGCTGGAGCGAGTCCCATGGTCGACACCCTTGTCTCGTCGGACCAGGATATCGACCCGGCCATGGCGGGGCTGACGCGGCGAAGGCGGACCTGGACGCTGGCCGTGGCGTGCATGGGCGTTCTACTGGTCATCTCCTCGCTCGTCGCGCTCAACACGGCACTCGGCGACATCGCGACGGCGACGGGCGCCACTCAGTCTCAGCTCACCTGGATCGTCGACAGCTACACGCTGGTGCTCGCCTGCCTGTTGCTGCCTGCGGGAGCCATCGGTGACCGCTACGGACGCCGCGGTGCCCTGCTCGTCGGCCTCGTCGTGTTCGCCGTGGCGTCGGCGGTACCGGTCATCTGGTCCGACCCGCTCTACGTCATCGTGGCTCGCGGCGTCGCGGGTGCAGGCGCCGCGTTCATCATGCCCGCGACGCTGTCCCTGATCACCTCGACCTACCCCAGGCAGGAGCGCACCAAGGCGGTCGCGATCTGGGCGGGCATGGCCGGATGTGGCGGTGTCGCAGGCATGTTGGGGTCCGGGGTGCTGCTTCGGTTCTGGCCATGGCAGTCCATCTTCTTGGGCTTCGCCGTGGTTGGCCTTGCGTTGTTCGCCGCCACGTTGACCGTCGGCACGTCCAAGGATCCCGAAGCCACCCCGGTGGACTGGGTCGGCGCGGCACTCATCGGCGGCGCGGTGGCGGTCCTGGTGTTCGGCATTCTCGAGGCGCCGGTGCGCGGCTGGACCCATCCTTTGGTTCTGGGCGGCATCGTCGGCGGGGTGTTGCTGGCATTGCTCTTCGGCGTCGTCGAACTGCGTCGCCGTCATCCGCTGCTGGACGTCCGGCTGTTCCGCGTACCGGACTTCGCCACCGGGTCCGCGGCGATCACCGTGATGTTCATGGCGATGTTCGGCTTCTTCTTCCTCCTCATGCAGTTCATCCAGCTGGTGCTCGGGTACAGCGCACTGGGGACCGCCTTGGCGATCTCGCCGCTGGTGTTTCCGCTGATGGTGCTGTCTACGCTGTCGTCCTGGTATCTGCCGAAGTTCGGGCTGCGCGCCGTCGTCCTCTGCGGCATGTTGCTTCTGGCCGCAGGCCTGCTGAGCATGCGACTGGTCCACCTCGGCTCGTCGTATTGGGATCTGGCCTGGCCGCTGCTCACCGTCAGCACCGGAATCGGGTTGTTCACCGCGCCAACCAGTTCGGCCATCATGACCGCCGTACCCGACGACAAGCAGGGTGTCGCGTCCGCGGTGAACGACACCACCCGTGAGGTCGGTGCGGCGCTCGGCATCGCGCTGGCTGGTTCGATGCTCGTCGCGCAGTACGCCGAGCGGATCGCCCCGGCTCTTCCCTCGTTCCCGATGCCGGTCCGCGACGCGGCCTCGGGGTCACTTGCCGAGGCGCTCGAGGTGGCCCGGCGGCTCGGCCCGCAGGGCGCGCCGATCGCCGACGCCGCGAGACTCGCCTTCCTCGGAGCGTTCCAGTCCTCGATGCTCGCGCTGGCCGTCGTCGTCGTGATCGCGGCGGTGTTGATCACGATGTGGGCACCGGGCCGCAGCGGCGAGCAGTTCGGGTTCGTGAAGCGCCTCGTCAAGTCCTGAGCCCCTAAGCTGTGGACGTGCGTCTGCTGATCGTCAATCCGAACACCACCGCGTCGATGACCGTCGCGATCGGGGAATCGGCGCGCGCAATCGCACGGCCCACCACCGAGGTCGTCGCGGTGAATCCGGTCGACGGGCCCGCGAGCATCGAGAGCGACGAAGATGAATATCGTTGCATCCCTGGTCTTCTCGGCGAGGTTCTGCAGGCGGCCGCAGCGGAGCGCTGCCCCGACGCGTATGTCATCGCGTGTTTCGGCGACCCTGGCCTCGAGCAGGTCCGCGCCATCGTCGACGCTCCCGTACTCGGGATCGCGCAGGCCGCGATGCATGCGGCCGCACTCACGGCGGGAAGCTTCTCGGTGGTGACGTCGATGTCCGCGACGGTGCCGACCGCGTGGGCGCTGGCGAAGGCATACACGCCGAGTCAGTGCCTCGGTGTGTACGCCTCCGACATCCCCGTCCTACGGATCGACGCGGATCCCACCACCATCGAGCCCATCGGCGACCTGTGCGAGAAGGCGTTGACCCAGGACGGGAGCCGCGCGATCGTATTGGGTTGTGCGGCAATGGCCAAGTTTGCGGGCCCCCTCACCGAGCGACTCGGCGTGCCCGTCGTCGACGGCGTCGTGGCGGCCACCGTACTCGCCGAGGCATTCGTGACGATGCGGCAGATCAACGGATGAACTCGGCCGCGCGGTGGCCGATCATGACGATCGTGGCGTGAGGTCCGCGGCTGGTGATGTCGGGCAGGATCGACCCGTCGACCACCCACAGCCCGTCCACGCCACGTACCCGGCATCTCTCGTCGAGCGGCGCGTCGCCGTCGCGTCCCATGGGCACCGTGCCGCACAAGTGTTGCGACGTCGACCAGAACGACTCCCTGGCCTCGTAGCCCGATCCGGCGAGGTCGTGGGCCAGCTCCGCACCAGCCTCGAGGGCTGCGACGTCGGCTGCTTCGCTGTCGTAGCGGTGCTCGATCGACGGCGGCACCGCGGCGTCTGCGGACATCAGGGTGATCCGCCCGCGTGAGTTCGGGCGCATGAGCGTCACACCGAGGTGCGGCCGGTCGGACGGGTCGTAGGCCGCCCCGGCCATCGCGGCGAATCCTGTTGTGTAGCAGCGGATCTCCAGGCCGTTCTCGGTGGTGAGCAGCGCTTCCAACGGAGGCCGACCTGGCGCAGCGGGCCAGTCGACCGGAAGGACCAATTCGGGGTGATCGATGCTTCGCGTTCCGATCGGCAGGTCCACCAGCACCGGGACCCCCGCTGCGGACAACTGCGCCGCCGGTCCGATGCCGGACAGCATGAGCAGGTGCGCGGACCCGATGGCGCCTGCCGAAAGGACGATGCGGTCGGCCGTCAGCTGTTGCGGTCCGTCGGGCCCGGCGCAGTCGACGCCGACCGCCCGGTGCCCGGTGAAGTGGATACGCGTCACCCTGCTCTGCTCCAACACCACGAGATTGGCGCGGCCGACGGCACGTCCGAGAAAGGCATCTCCCGGCCCCAACCGCGTACTCCCGTCGATGTTCAGCGGCACGGCGCCGACCCCCGGCCGGCCCGGATTGTCGCCGTTCAGATCGGCGATCCACTCGAAGCCTTCGGCGAGGCATGCGTCGACGAAAGCCACTGCGCCCTGCTCGAATTCCGTGATGCGCCGGATCATCATCGGGCCATCGGTGCCGTGCAGTGCTCCGCCGCCGAAGTCGAGGTCGGTCTCGATGTCGCGGAAGTGCGGCAGGACGTCGTCCCACGCCCAGCCGGGGACTCCCCACCCGTCGAGATCCCCCGCCAGGCCGCGGCAGAAGTAACCACCGTTGACCGCACCGGACCCGCCGACGACTGCGCCCCGCATGATCGACGCGGTCCGACGAGGCCGCTCCGTCAGCGTGGTCTCATACCGCCGCACCACCGAGCTGGCCGCCCCGATCGGGAGGCGCACACCGTTCCCGATCTGGTCCCTGACGTGCGGATCCGACGCGCCGAGACCCGCCTCTACGACCGTCACCTGACACTGCGGATCCCGCGAAAGGCTCTCGGCGAGAACACAACCAGCGCTGCCCGCACCGACGATCAGAACGTCAGAGTGCACGTAGATTCAATTTCGGGCCTCAGGTCCGGATCTGCGGCTTTAGTGCGCCGAGGTGCCGCTCGCGGACAACGCCCGTCCACAACCCGAGTCCGTAGGCGATGTCGTCGAGCCGTTTGAGCAGAAGGTAGCCGAACAGCCCCACCCGTTTGGCGTCCTCGTCGACGTTGCCGTTCCTGGTGGCCCAGTCAACCACCCCGTCGACCACGGCGGCCACCAGGACCACCTGCCTGCACCGCCGGAAGAGGACGGCGGCCACCAGCGCGATGGGCCAGTAGTGCCTGCAGATGGCCGACGCCAGCTGCAGAGCGGCCGACCACAGCCCCTGCGCAGCGACGGCCGCCACCTCCTTGGGCTCGGTGTCGACCGCACTCAACACCTTGGCGATCTTTCGGCCGGTGATGGCCGCGACGATCGTCGACGCGATGTAACCGACGCCCGAGCCCATGGCCAGCAGTAGCCACACCAGCAGGGTCCAACCGGACAGCACCAGCGGCGCGGTCTTACCGGGGTGGCGGACGGCCAGCGGCGCGGCGGAGGAGCCATAGAATGCCTTGCGTGCGAACCACTCTCGCAGCTGGGTGCGATGATCGTGCCCGACCAGCGCGATGGGTTCGTAGCGCAGCCGGGCCTCCGCCTCGATGAAGCGCCAGCACAAGTCGACGTCCTCGCCGGACTTCAGCGTCTCGTCGAAACCGCCGACGGCGTTGATTGCCGTCCGGCGGCAGATGATGGCCGCGCTCGGGACGTAGGACACGGTGCCGTAGGGAACGACGGGGGCTTCACGGAGGCCGAGGTCGAGCGATGACCGCACCGCCTCGTACCGCGCGACCATGCTCTGCGGCTCGCGCAGTCCGACGATCCGTGGCGCGACGAGGGCGACCGCGGGATCACAGAAGTGCCCGAGCAGCGCCTCCAGCCAGCCGCGGCGGGGCACCACGTCGGAGTCGAGGAAGGCGACGAAGTCCGTCTCGCACACGGCCAGGCCTGCGTTGCGGGCAGCGGCCGGGCCCTTGCTCTCGGCGTGCCGCAGCACCCGCACGTCACAGTGCAGGCCCGCGAAGTCGCTGACCTGCACGGGCTGCAACGAACCGTCGTCGACCACCACGACGCGCATCCCGCGCAGCGCTTCGATGAGGCGCATGAGCCCAATGGCGTTGTTCAACACCGGAATAACGACCGTGACGTCGCGGTGCGACGGCCCGGTGGCCGGACGGGGATGGGCCACCGTCGCGTCGAGCAGGGTACGTGCCAACTGCGCGCTCTGGGCGTCGTGCACTTCCAGGCGTCCGCTGCTCAGCATGGTCTGCGCGGCGGGAGCCAGGCGCAACAGCCGGGTGGGTGAGCCGCCGAGCAGCGCCGAGCCCGCCCCGAGCACCCTCACCCTTCTGTCCACCTGTACGGCGAATCCGTCGGGCAGCCGCGGTCCCGTCACTGCAACAACCCCCCAGCACCAGGGGTCCACGCCGCGACGCGGTGGGTGCAGGTCTCGACCATCTCAGCAAAGATACGCGACCCGTCTTCGGCCGACGCAGTGGTGGGGTTCCCGAGCACGCCGACGGGGCTGACGGCCGCGATGCCACCGTTCCGTAGCCGGGGCATCAGCTCGGACAGCGGAGCCTCGTTGCCCGCGACCCACTCACCGGTGCGGACCGCTTCCGGCGAAATATGTAGCAATACAGACGTTTCGGTGTGTCCGGCGTGGGCATCGGCACCGGGCACGCTGCAGGCGCACCACGCGACGTCCCGGCCTTCCTGGCGTAACAATGTGACCGCCGCAGCAACGGCGGCGACGTTGCCGCCGTGACCGTTGACGAAGACCAGTCTGGTGGCCCAGTCGCATGCCGACCTGCCGTACTCGACCAGCAAAAGCTGCAGCACAGACGTGCCGATCGACACCGTGCCGGGGAATCCCTGATGCTCGCCGCTGGCGCCGTATCCGATCGCCGGTGCCAGCATCCAATTCCCGGCAAGTCGCTCAGCAATTCTGCTGGCAACCGCGGATGCGATCCGCGTGTCGGTGTCTACTGGCAGGTGTGGCCCATGCTGCTCGATTGAACCTAAGGGGATGATCAACGCAGGGGACAGATCGCGGAGCTGCCTCGCCGTTGAGTTCCCAAGCTCACTGGGGAAAGCCACCCGCCGATCGTAGGCCGAATTCACCTGGTGTGCGCCGAATGTTGGGGTTTGCGCAGCAATTCATTCGACCAAGTTCACCCCACGGGCGGTCAGGTCATCACGTCCGCCTCGTCAGCACCGCCCGTCCCACCGGGACCATGCGATGCCGACACCGGCGGTCAGGCGTTGTCGGTCGCGGGCACGCCGAGGGCTCGGGTGAAGCCGGCAGGCACCAGGATGTCGTCAGCAACCAGGTCGTGGATCGATGCCTTGCCCATTCCCATCAGTGCCGAGTCGATGCCGCTGCGCATGATGTCGAGCACGTTCTCGACGCCGGGTTGGCCCTCGGCGGCCAGGCCCCACAGGTAGGCGCGCCCGAGCATCACCGCGCGAGCACCGAGTGCCAGCGCCTTGACGACGTCACTGCCGCGACGGATGCCACCGTCGAGGACGATCTCGACCTGGTCCCCCACCGCCTCGGCGATGACGGGAAGAGCGCGGATCGAGGCAGGCGTGCCGTCGAGGTTGTTGCCGCCATGGTTGGAGACCGAGATCGTCGAAACACCCGCGTCGACGGCACGTTTGGCGTCGTCGACCCGCATGATGCCCTTGAGCATCAGGGGCCCGCCCCACAGTTCGGTGAGCCAGGCGATGTCCTCCCACGTCGGCGGGGGCGTTCCCATCCACTGGCCGTAGGCGTCGAAGAACGGCGGTCCGGCCTCTCCCACGGCCCCCTGGTTGGGCACGCGGAGGTTCGGCGGGCGGAAGGTCTTTCCCCATTGCAGCATCCAGCGCGGCCGCGTCAGCCCCTCCGGCATCATCTTGACGATGGTCTTGAGGTCCATCTGCTCGGGGATCTTCGGGCTGCCCCAGTCACGACCGTGGCTGAAGGTCCAGTCGGTGGTGACGATGATCCCGACGGCGCCCGCCGCCCTTGCCCGCTCGACCCGCGCGGCGATCGCGTCGCGCCCGCCCAGCCAGTAGACCTGGAAGAAGAGCTTCGGGTTGGCGGCGATGACGTCTTCGATGGGCTTGCTGGCAAATGACGACAGCCCCATCGCGGTACCCCTGGCCGCCGCGGCCCGCGCCACGGCTACCTCACCGTCGGGATGCACGGCCTGCACGCCCGTCGGCGAGATGATCACCGGCAGCGAGATGTCCTGCCCCATAACGGTGGTCGCCAGGTCGCGCTTCTCGATGGCGCCGATCACGTGCGGGGCGAAGCCGAGTTCGCCGAACGCATTCACGTTGTCGGCGACGGTGATGCCACGCTCACTGGCGGCGATCAACGCGCTGTAGACGGATTTCGGCAACCGCTTCTTGGCGCGCTGCTGAGCGATGGCGACGGTTTCGAACCAGATATCGCGGGCCATGTCTATACGGGACTTTCGTTGCAGAATTTCTTCGGAGCCGGGGCGCCAGCGACACGGCGACCCGATGGAGGGGTGAGGAGCTTCAACGGGATGGGTCCCTTGCGACCGCCCGTGCGGGAATGGTCACCGCTGGGCTTGGGCTTGTCCCGTTCGCGTGCCAGGGCCGGCTCGCCGTATCCCTGGACGCATTCCGGGTCGGGCCCGTCCAGCGGCAGGCCGGTGAAGAACTTCGCGGCCATGCAGCCGCCGCGGCAGCCGTCGTAGTGGTCGCAGCTACCGCAGGCTCCCGCCGACTGCGGCTCGCGCAGCTCGCGGAACAGCGGCGCGTACTTCCACACATTCTCGAAACCGGCGCCGAAACCACGATCCGTCAATATGTTTCCGGCCAGGAAGCGGTCGTGGATGGCGAAGGGGCAGGCGTAGACGTCACCGACGGGATCGATGAGGCACACCACCCGGCCCGCGCCGCACAGGTTCAGCCCTGCCAGCGCGCCTGGCGCACCGAGCCCGGACAGGTGGAAGAAGGAGTCGCCGGTCAGCACGCCCTCGCCGCGGGCGACGAGCCAGTCATAGAGCCGGACCTGCTGCTCGGCGGTGGGGTGCAGTTCGTCCCACACGTCGGCGCCGCGGCCCGATGGGCGTAGCCGGGTGATGCGCAGCGTCGCACCGTATTGGTCTGCCAGTGACTTGAATTCGTCGAGCTGATCGACGTTGTGGCGGGTGACGACGACTGAGATCTTGGCGTCCTTGAACCCCGCCGCGGACAGATTCTCCAGCGCGCGGACCGCCATGGCGAACGAACCGGGGCCACGCACGGCGTCGTTGACCTCGGCGGTCGCGCCGTCCAGCGAAATCTGGACGTCGACGTAGTCGCTCGCCGCGAGCTTGGTCGCGACCTCGGGGGTGATCCGCACACCGTTGGTGGAGAACTTCACCCCGACCTGGTGCGCGGTGGCGTAGTCGACGAGCTCCCAGAAATCCGATCGCACGGTCGGTTCGCCGCCGCCGATGTTGACGTAGAACACCTGCATGCGCTGGAGCTCGTCGATGATGTCCTTGCATTGCTGCGTGGTCAGCTCGCGAGGGTCGCGCTTGCCCGACGACGAGAGGCAGTGCACGCAGGACAGGTTGCAGGCGTACGTCAGCTCCCAGGTCAGGCAAATGGGGGCATCGAGGCCATGCTCGAACTGCTCGACCAACCTGGGGACGGGTTGCATCGTGGTCATTCGGACTCCTCGCCGTCCTCGCGGACCAGCATGTTGGATTGGACGAGCACGCTCAACGCGTGCAGATAGGGCGCCAGTGCGGCGTCGTCGATGCCTGCGGCGCGGCAGGCCGACCTGGCGTCGGGGTGAGCGTCGAGCGACTTGACGACTTCGACGATCTTGGTGTTCTTGAGAAACGAAAGTTTGCGCGTACCAAAGTGATAGAGCAACGCGCCGAACGGCTCCGGCCGCACCGCCACCTGGTGGTGAAGCCGCCAGCGGACGTCAGGATCGAACACCGCAACGTCCGCCGGCGCCTCCGAGGATGCGACCACCGTCAGTAGACGCCGCACATGCCGTCGATCGAGACCTCTTCGACGAGGCTCTCGGTGACGAGCTCGGATTCGGTTTCCGCCTGCTGAGTCGGCTCCATTGTGTACGCCCTTTCGGTTCGTGGCTCTCGACAAATGTGATCGAGATCGCAAGAATATGGCATCGAGTGCCGAAACGGAAGGGTGGGTCTCGATGAGGCGTGAACCCGCGGCGCGAGTGGGCAGGAGAAGGTCCACCACCGGCGACCACATCACCAGCGTTGCGCTCGAACTGTTCGCCAGGCGCGGCTTCGACGAGGTCAGTGTCGACGACGTGGCCCGTGCGGCGGGTATCGCGCGCCGCACCCTGTTCCGCTACTACCCGTCCAAGAACGCCATCCCGTGGGGCGACTTCGATGCCCACCTCGACCACATGCGCGAACTCCTGCAGGCCGTCCCCGCCGACGCGCCCACCACGATCGCGCTGCGCTCGGCATTGTTGGCGTTCAACAGGTTCGACGAGGCCGAGACCGCCCGTCACCGCCAGCGCATGCGCGTCATCCTCGAGACCGACGCGCTGCAGGCCCACTCGATGACGATGTACGCAGGCTGGCGCGCGGTCGTCGCAGACTTCGTCGCGCGCCGCCTCGGACTCGAGGTCACCGACCTCGTCCCCCAGACCACGGCGTGGTCCATGCTCGGCGTCGCGCTGTCGGCCTACGAGCACTGGCTCGCCGACGAATCGGTGTCACTTCAGCGCTCGCTCGGCGACGCGTTCGACACCGTCAACGCCGGACTGGCCGAACTGGACCGAAGAAAATCCTGATTCGGGCGTCGGAGTTCGGGTCGAGACGGCGACGATATGGGTGTGAGCGCCGAATCGCACTCCCAGGACGCGCCGAGGGCGCTGCTTGCGCTGTACGACGACGCCTTGCCCGCCGTCTACGGATACTTCATCCGCCGCTGCGGTGACCGCGGTGCGGCTGAGGACCTGACGTCGGAAACCTTTCTCGCAGCGATGGATGCTGCCAGGCGTGACCCGCCACCGCCGATCACCACCGCGTGGCTGATCGGCGTCGCCCGTCACAAGCTGGCCGATCACTACCGGCGACGGCACGACCGGTTCACCGTCCCGGTGGCCGAACTGCCCGAACCCGTCGATCCCAGCGACGACTGGGACGCCGAACTCGACCGCATCGTGGCCGAGAGCGTGCTGGCCCGACTGCCCGAACATCACCGGACGGTGCTGGTCCTGCGCTACCTGGACGACCGGTCGGTGCCCGAGTGCGCCGAGTTGATCGGCCGCACGGTCCACGCGACCGAAGCCCTGCTGGTGCGGGCCCGACGCGCCTTCAGATCGCAATACCCGGAAGGAGGGACGTCATGAGGGATCAGGGGGCGAGCGGAGCGACGGGGGACGTTCCAGCCAACAACCACGATCCGCTGACCGTGCTGCACGGCGAAGACGTTCCGGTTCAGCCCGATCCGGCGTTCGCCGCCCGCCTGCTGGGCCGCCTCGAGTCAGCGCTCTCGCTGCCCCATCGAACCGAAGGAGTCATCATGAGCGGCACCGACACCGCCATCGCCGAACTCAACAACCCCGGCGAGGTCCCACCCGTCGTCGCGGCGGCTGCGCCACGGCCTGCGGCGCTGCCCTACCTTGCCGTCGCCGGCGCGCGGGAGGCCATCGCCTGGTACGTCGACGCGTTCGGCGCCGTCGTGGTGGGTGATCCCATCGTGATGGACGACGGCCGCATCGGGCACGCCGAACTGTCGATCGCAGGGGGGATGTTGTACCTCGCCGACGAGTTCCCGGAAATGGGCCTGAAAGCGCCTGCCCCACAGGCCGTCTCGGTAAGCCTCATGCTGCACGTCGCCGATACGGACGCGGCACTCGAGCGCGCCCGCGAGCGTGGGGCCGACGTGGTGATGGAGGTTCAGGAGGGTTACGGGTCCCGACGCGGCGCGATCATCGACCCGTTCGGCCACCGCTGGATGCTGAGTGGGCCCGTCGCCGGTGCGGTGAGCCAGATCCGCCACGGCGACATCGGTTACGTATCGGTGTGGACCGAAGATGCCGATCGGTCGGCGGCGTTCTATGGTCACGTGTTGGACTGGGAGTACGACCCCGCATCACGCCAGGTGACCAACACCGACCAGCCGATCGGCATCGTCGCCGTTCCCGGTCCACCCACGTTGTTCTGCTGCTACGCGGTGGCCGACGTGGCTGCCGCGCGACAGGCGATCCTCGAGGCGGGCGGGCGGGCGGGCGAGATCGCGCAGACCCCCCACGGCCCGACGGTCGATGCCACCGATCCGGCGGGCACGGCGTTCGCGGTCTATCAGCCCACCGGGCACGACCCCCGGCCCGCGCTCAATGGCACTGGGCCGGGCGAACTTTCGTACGTCACGTTCCAGGTGGCCGATTCGGCGAGCTTCCGCGAGTTCTACGGGCGGGTGCTGGGCTGGAGCTTCGATCGGGGCCGGATCGACGACGGTTGGGAACCGAGGTCGGTGCACCCCATGTCGGGCATCGCCGGCGGCAGCGCCGAGCAGGTGACGGTGCCGATGTGGACGGTGGCCGACATCGTCTCGGCGGTCGAGCGTGTCCGGGAGGCGGGCGGGACCGTCATCGAGGGACCGTCGCAGCAGTCGTACGGCAACTCGGCGCTGTGCGTCGACGACCAGGGTGTGCGCTTCTACCTCGGCCAGCACTAACCCCCCTCCCCCCCTCCCCCCGCGAATTGTGTGTCATTACCCGCGCTCACCGCGGGTAATGACACACAAATCGCGGGAGGGAGGTCAGGTGAGGACGTCG
>JAOPWT010000314.1 GCA_025965555.1 Mycobacterium sp. | reverse complement strand
ATGTCCCAGTCCATCCCCAGCCTCCCGTACCGGTGATCCGCCGTGAATTTTGAAGCCACGTCGGCACGCCAAGCGAGGCTGGATTTCCAAAACTCACGATGGTGGAGCAGTCGGCGCACTCCACGATCCGCTCACCATCGACGGTTACAGCTAATGTGAATTTGATCTACAACAGCATGTATTCAGTGACAGCAAACTAGTGCGGAGATACGCCAGTTCAGTATGGTACTTATCGGATGATTGGCGCAACAGTTAATCTTCGGAAGTGTTAACTAACTAGGACTATCGAAAAAGTAGGGCTATGCACCGCGTGGCTGCCCCGCGCTCGAGGTCCGAATTTCCCCACTGTCCCGCGGTTTCGCCTGTGCCATCACTGGTGAGCGCCGCTGCTCACGGGGTAGGCGTGGACGAGGGCCGACGCGAGCTTCGGGACGGCATGGGTCAGGGTGTGTTCGGCTTCATGGGCGATGCGGTGGGCTTCGGTCAGGGTGGTGGATGGGTCGATGTCCAATTCGGCGTCAGCGTGCAAGCGGTGCCCGATCCAACGCATCTTGACGCTGCGTACCGCGGTGACGCCGGGTTCGGCGGCCAGCGCAGTTTCGGCGATGTCGACGAATGCCGGGTCGACTGCGTCCATGAGTCGGCGGAAGATGTCCCGCACTGCGGTGCGCAGGACGGCGAGGATCGCGACCGTGATGACCAGACCGATGATGGGGTCGGCCAGCGGAAAACCCAGCGCGACCCCACCGGCGCCGAAAAGAACTGCCAGCGAGGTGAAGCCGTCGGTGCGGGCGTGCAGTCCGTCGGCGATCAGTGCTGCCGAGCCGATCCGCCTGCCGACTCGGATCCGGTACACGGCGACGAGTTCGTTACCGATGAAGCCGATTAGACCGGCCAGCGCGACCCCGCCGACGTGCTCGATGGGGACCGGGTTGATCAGGCGGCGGACCGATTCGGTTCCGGCGATGATGGCCGACAACGCGATCATGGCCACGACGAACAGTCCGGCCAAGTCTTCGGCACGGCCAAACCCGTAGGTGTATCGGCGAGTCGCCGCCTTGGTGCTCAGTGCGAAGGCGATCCACAGCGGGATCGCGGTCAGGGCGTCGGAGAAGTTGTGGATGGTGTCGGCCAGCAGGGCGACCGACCCGGAGATGACGACGAAGACCATCTGCGCGATGGCCGTCGCGCCGAGAGCGATCAGGCTGAGCTTGACCGCACGGATGCCGGCGGCGCTGGATTCCAGTGCGCCATCAATGCTGTCGGACGCGTCGTGACTGTGTGGGGCGAAGACCTCGTGCAGGGCTGCGCCGATCTTGCCGCCGCGACTGTGTCCGTGATCCTGGTCATGACCACTTGCGGCGCCGTGGTGATGTCCGTGGTGTGCGGTGTCGGCGTGGGCCTCGTGAGTCATGTGCGGCGTCCATTCGAGGTGGCCGGCCGGGACCCGGCGGCGGTGTGGGAGTGCAAGGTCGCGAGTTCGGCGGCGTCGCGATGATGGCCGGGGACTCCAGGGCCCGCATGCTCGGCGTTGAAGACCGCGTCGGTGACCAGTTGTCCGATGTGGTCGTTGTCCAGGCTGTAGAAGATGGTGGTTCCCTCACGGCGGGTCCTGACCAGCCGCGCCATCCGAAGCTTCGCCAGGTGCTGTGACACCGACGGAGCGGGTTTGCCGACGTGAGTGGCCAAGTCGTTGACTGACATTTCCCGACTCACCAATGCCCACAACACCTGGACGCGGGTGGAATCGGCCAGCATCCGGAACACCTCGACCACCAGGTCGACCTGGTCATCGGGAAGCTGACGACTACAAGCACCCATATCTGCATTCATACGCAGATAATAGGCGGGTGGGCGCACCACGCGCTACTACGGCGTCGTAGCCGCTGTCGCGACTGTCGTTGGTGAGTGAAAGCCTCTGCTCGAAATTGACTGCGTTGGCGGGTCGGATCTCGCCTTGATCGCCCGGGCTGGTCAATCGATCATGATTTGCTGCACGCGAGCGCCGGATCTGATAGACCAACTCTTACACGTCGGTCGGGGAAAGGACCGCGGGAGGAATTACGTTGTTGGACTCTGGAGTACCGTCATGCCCTCGCATCAACGAGCCTCGCCCGAGGCCGTCCAACGCCACCACTGAGCCGCGCCACCTCAAGGCCACCTCGCACGGACTGGCGGCGCTGGCCGTGGCCGCACTCGTCGCGGGGGCCGGCCTGCAGTCGATGACTGAAGCCGCGTCGGCATCCGCCGATGCGAGTGCCACGGTCGAAGCCGAGACCCAACGCATGTCCGACGCCAACCTGGCCTCTCCCCAGGACGGCTCCTACAACCCCGGGGATCAGCTGACGTTGGTCTGCTCCGCGCGCGGGCAGAACGTGAACGGATTCTTCAGCTCCGACATCCCCGGCGGCTGGGACAACCTCTGGTACCAAACATCAGACGGCCATTTCGTTGCCGATGCCGACATCGACACCGGCACCCTCAACGTCGTCGCCCCCGAATGCAGCCCGCCACCGCAGGCCGCCAGCAGCGACCCGGCCCAGGCGCAGGTCCCCTATGCCGACCGCGCGACGGGCAGGACTCAGGGGATCAATCCAGGGACGGACGGTCAATGCACCTGGGGTGCCGCGGCGAAGTGGTTCGAGGCCAGCGGATCGTATCCGGGGGTGCGGGGTGACGCGCTGGCGTGGAGGGATTCGGCAATCGCTGCGGGGTGGACCGTCGTCGACGACGCTCAGGACCGTTCGATCGTGGTGTTTCAACCCGGTATCGCCGGTGCCGGCGGCTACGGCCACGTCGCGTGGGTGGATTCGGTCTCCGAACGCCCCGACGGCCGATGGATCCACGTGACCGAGATGAACAATTCGCAGCTCGGCGGCGTCGGCATCTTCAACGATCGCGACGTCAAGGACGTCCCAGGAATGTCCTACATCCTGTTGCCCTGACAAAACCGAGCCGTTGGCCGTGGCCGCTGGGGCAGGGCGTCGGAGACTCAGCGGCCTTCGGCCAACTTGTGCGCCTTCAACTGCCTGCGCGCGGCAGCGGTTAGGACGATGCGGTTATGCCGTGGCGCAAGGACTTCCACAGTTGCTGGCAGAGTTCCTTCGCCGGAGAGCCCCTATGCGAAGCGTCGTCGCCTTCGCGCGGGTGAGGAAAGAATTCGAACGACCCTGAATGGTCGAGTAAGTACGACCCGACCCCTGTGGCGTGGCTACGCATGCGTTGGCCTGTAGCGGATGCCCACAACGACAATGCCGCACCAGGGATTCACGCGCAGGTCGGTTAAAACAAGTAGAGGTTCGGTATCTGGGCCCTCAGGTGGCTGTGCGGCGGGCACCTGGAAACGCGCCGATGAAGGGCATGCGACATCGGCGGATCGTACTCCGCGCCAGTCCCATGAGTAACGCCAGCAACTTTGGCATCATCGTTGATCTACGTCAGGCGGTCGTTATTTGTCGGCGTAGCTCGCTAAGGTTATATTTCGTCCTGGGGAGGGGAAATAATGAAAGAAAAGTTAGCTATCGCCGTCGCGCTGGCGGCTGTCGCGGGGTTCGCCTGGGCTCCTCGGGCAAACGCCGACGTACAACCCGGTTGTCAAGATGATCGTTGGGGATTCCTTGGCAGCCAAACGCGCAGCATCTGCGACGGGCCGAAGCAGCCAGACGGCAGCTGGGTCCGCTTCCGCATGGTCTGGATACCGGCGCATCAGGTGCCGATCAGTACGAGCTGCGGCACCTACAGTTGCAGCACCAGCGGAGGCTACTGGCAGGACCAGCAGACTTTCGAAAAGGTTAAATATCCGGTTACGCCGGACACGGTGGTGCCGGGCGAACCCGACTGGCTGCCGCCCACCTACACCGACGCAGGTGGATTCACGCCGGTGAACTTCAACTAGAGGCGCAAAGCAGCGAAGATCCCCGAGGGTTCGGCGGGTAGGCCCTCTGGCTGAATATTGAAGTGTTGAACTCCCGGCTATGCCGAGAAAATCGGCTCAATGAACCGTCCTGATCCGGATGATGACCTTTGGTTATGCCACCTCTGGTGGTGAGACGGGGTCACGGTGGCGGTCGGCAAGGTGTAGCCCAGCGAGGAGTGAAGGCGGTTGGTGTTGAACCAATGCACCCAGGTGGCGGTTTCCCGTTCGACCTCGGCACCACCCGTTCGCTGGAAGTCCGTGGTGGCGCGCTCGGCCGACGGGGCGGTGTCGGTGTAAAAGCGATCGACCACCGCTTCAGCTCGAGATCGTCGACAACAGCCCACTCATTCACAGCCTGAGGGTTCCACCTATATCCTGCGCCACAAACATTCTCGCACCATGTGCAAATGTGCCAAGGGTAAAAGCAAGGCGCTGGTGGGAAGTTGAGAGACCCTGGAAAGCAAAGTGTCGCTTTGGATTTGGATGATAAGGCTTGGGAAGAGGTGAGATGAGAAACTCGAAATGATGAAATTTGATGATGGCGTGGTAGGGGTGTTCGAGAGGAGTGGCCTGTCGCGTAGGCGTTTTGCGCGGCCTCAGGCGATACGCTCGATGGAATCGAGTTCGGCAGCGATGTGGTCGCGCGCGACCTCGGCGTCGTAGTGGACCTGCATGTTGATGAAGAACATCTCGCTGAGCCCCAGGGCAGGGCTGATTCAGTCGCCCACGTGTGCGACTGACACGTTTCCGACGCTCGTGACAATCTGTGACAATTTCGGCTCGACCGGACAACTGAACAGCCTCACGGATCTCGTCGTACCCACGGAATGCACGGATAGCTACGTTGTCCCAGACTGCGTCAGCGCTGGCGTGGCTCATGATCTCGTCGACATCGAGACGACCCCACGCACTTAGTTCGGCCCGCACTGTCTCCTCGGACTCACAGCGTCCCCTCCCAGACCGGCTACGGCGCCAACGGCGGCTTTGTTCATCGACGCCTGATCTAATCGTCAGACGCACCTGAGCGGCAAGCGACCCAGGGATGAGGCGGGCCTTCGTCTCGCAGGATCAACTCGACACCCATTACCTAGTGTCTGGGGGCTGAGGTACGCGGCTGCGTCGTTGGGCAAGGTAGTGGTTGGTGGGGTGTTTCCGCCGCCACCACCGTCTTAGGAGGAGCCCGATATGAAGAAGGAACGCGACTTCCTGGCGTTGCGCCGTGACGATTGCCCGCCTGCGCACGGGATGACGCTGTGATCACGGCGGAGACAGTAAACCGGATAGTCGGCTTTCGCGGGAACGGCATGCCGGTCATCTCGTTATATGCCGTCGTGCCGTATGAGCCCCAGGACCGTGGGACAGTCGTTCGTAGCAAGGTAGACAGCCTGCTGCACGAAATCCGGCCGATGGCGCAGGACCACCAACTCGACCACGACGTGATGCTGTCCGTCCGTGCCGATATAGAGCGGTTCACCAAGGCGGTCGAGGAGCACGACCGTTGGTCGCCCGGTTCGGTTGCGCTGTTCTCGTGCGGCGGTCGCGGCTTCTTCGAGGAAGTTCAGCTTCCCCGCAGCGTGCATGACCGGACTGTGGTCGATGAAACCCCTTGGGTCCGGCCAATGTTGGCGGTGCTCGACGAGTACCACCGCTGTTGCGTCGCGGTCGTCGACCGAAAGACCGCTCGGATCTGGGAGCTCTACCAGGACGAGATGTCTGAGATCGGTATACAACGGGTTGACGCCACCGGCCGCAATCAAGACAACGCGGAGGAGCTGACCAAGCGTCACTTCCGCGACGTGGTCACCATGCTCGACAAGCTGCACCGCGACGGTGCATTCGAGCTGTTGGTTATCGGCGGCCACCACGCGGAGGTGCCGCGCTTCCTTGATTACCTCACCCACGAACTGCGGCCTACCCTCGCCGGCACATTCACGGTGGACGACGATGCGCGCACCGCTTTCGCTGATATCAAGCGGCAGGCCGCCGCGATCCTCGACCGCTATGAACGCGACGAGGAGGAGCGGATGGTCGCCGAAACGGTCGAGAAGTCGGCTGCGGGCGGATTGGCGGTCCTCGGTCTTCCTGACTGCCTGTGGGCCGGGAGCGTCGCAGCGGTAGACGAACTCCTGGTCCAGGATGGAGCGGTGGCACCGGGCGTGGTATGCGACAACGATCACTGGTTGGCCCTTTCCGGCGATAGGTGCCCGCTGTGTGGACGCCCGGTGCGCGGTGCCCCAGACATCTTGGACGAACTGGTCCAAGTGGTGATGAACGAGAGCGGGTCGATCGAACACGTCTCCGCCGACACCGTCCTCAAGCAGCACCTGACAGCCGCGTCGTTGCGATTTCCGCTTCCGTCCAAACCGTGATGATCTTCATCGTCGTGAAGTTCGAGACCGGACCGGACTGACGAGGCGCTGGCCGGGACCGGTCGAGCGGTTCACCGCTGCCTCCCGGGCTGAACCCGGCAACCTTTGGTTCGAATGGGCCCGAAGTCTGGAGAACTCGGCGATGTACGTCCTGGTCGCTTTCCGCGACGCCGAAGCGGGCGCGGCGCACGTCAACACCGAGCACGTCACACAGGCACTGCGAGAGATGCCGCGGGCGCTCGCATCCATCCCGAAGATTCTCAACCAAACGATCGATGCGACCGGCTGGTCGCAGATGGCGGAGTCGAAGATCAACTAACCGGCAACCACGGTGATCTTCTCGCGCGACTGGTAGCCGGGCGTCAGCGGCAGCGAATCGCCACTTCAGAACCGGCCGGGTCAAACCAGTTCGGATCTTCTCCGTCGCCGGCAGGCCCATATCCTCATAGGTGATAGCAACAGTTTCGGTACAGTAGGCCGTTTCCAGTCCGACATCGCGTTGCTCCACCGTCCTGCGTTGAGCCGACTCGCGAACCTTGCTGTCCAGGAACGGGATTCCTCGCGGTCAGTCACTCGCGGTGGAAACCCGACCACGAAACCAGCGCGCCGTGAGACGGGCAGTGCTGGGAAACGGCGTGCCATCCATCCTGGCGATGACGCGCCGCAGCCGATCCTCCTGCTCACGGGTGGCGTACGGGGTGAGCTGGCTCAACCAGCAGCGCTGCATGTAGTTGTGGATCCAGCGCTCGACGGCCTGGCGCGGGTCATTGAACTGAACGCCGCCGTGGTTGGTCCCGGTCCACATGTCGGTCACGTGTCGCCGAGTTCGGCGCCAGATCAACGGTGGCTGGAAAATGTAAACCAGCAGGCCAGATAGCCTCTGACCTGCTGGTTCCTGGTCGGGCTGACAGGATTTGAACCTGCGACCACTTGACCCCAGGGAGCTCAAATGCGTGAACCGCTGTTCGACTGTGTCGCACAAGTAATGGTCAGGGCGCTTTGCATGTCTCGTCTGTGTCGCCTCATCTAATGCGTCCGAGCGTGTCTTGGGACATTGATGGGACACCGGGTCACGCCGCGATTCGACCCTCCCTTGAGGCCGCCTGGGATGTCCGGAGCATCCAGGAATCCCCGGCGATTCAGCTCCCCGAGCACGACGACCAGCTGGTCTGAAAGTGGCCGAGCCATTAGCACTTTGCTAACACAAGCGGACGCGGCGATCTCACCCATCACCACCTCGGCCGTGAACGCAACGTGGTGGGCGTGTCTTGTCGTGTCGCACCGTCTACGAGATCGCCACGGGCGCAGCATATTTCGTCTATTCCGTCGTCTCATATCGGCGCGCTTTCTCATGCCTTGACCCACTCTCGGCCCAGCGGGGGATCGGTTCGACCAAGCGTGCGTTCGAGTGGGACTGACACCGCCCAGGCACTCACCGCCAACCTGAACGGCGGCGCGACCGCGCCGTTTTGTCCGAGGCCCTTCCTAGACTCCCGCTCACGGGCAAGTCTCGAGGTAGGCCAAAGCCGTGGGAGCAGAACGATCCGAAGGGACGTCGGCTCGACCCTGGCCAGTCTCCAGAGATGAATGCCGTGTTCTACACCGCCGACCCGGCAGAGTTCATCAAGATGCGGATCGAATCGTTGTCGCTGATGGCGGGCACTGACGAACAACTCGCGCCGCTGTTCGCGGCTGACCGGATGATCGGAGCGGCACAGTTCGGTTCGATGCCGCCGCCGACGCCAGACGCCCGGGAACGCTACATCCGCATGGAGGCGGTGATGATCGCCAACCATGCCTCTGAGGCCGGGCTAACGCGCCTGGCGACATGAGAACCGAACTTGAAAGGACACATGCGACGCATCACCATCTGGATCACCATCACCCTTGTAGCCGCCGCGCTCATGATTGCCTACTAGCTCAACACCAGCGGCGTCGGAGGCAGACCCGGCGAAGAGGACCGGCCCCCATCCTCCAGGACCGTCGCCTCGGGATCTCCATCTACAAGTCGCAGCGGCTCGACCGTGAAACCGCCCGCGCCGAACCCGAACACCACGCCGACCAGCGTCCCAGCGGCGATAGCTGAAGAAACCTTCGGCCTGTCAGGTCAGCTAAGTGGTGCCCGTTTGGGATCCAGAGGCGGAGGCCGCTCGCATCACTTTGATGGCACCGTCTGTCAGTGGACGCGGATTTCGCGCCCTGGACCAGGTACTGGAGTCATTGCGTAGACGTTTCTTCGATCAAGGCGGTGAGCCATGCAGGCACCATTGACCGCGCGTCCGGCGGTCTGGATAACTCTGGTCGCGGCGATGACGATAGTGATGTTCACCGCGTGTAGTTCCTCCACGAACAGCGCATCGTCGACGACGTCGACCGCGGCCGCGGCGACACCGGCCCCGTCCGGCACCGCCGCGCCACCATTCGTCGCCGCCGACATACCAGCACTGGTCCGCCAGGTCGAGCCCTCGGTGGTGACGATCCTCACCGACAAGGGCCTGGGCAGCGGGATCGTCTACAAGGCCGACGGAATCATTCTGACCGATGAGCATGTGGTCGACGGCGCCCATCAGGTGAGCGTTGCCTTCGCCGACGGTCAGCATCTCGAGGCCAAGGTCCGTGCCGCTGACAAGGTGTCCGATATCGCTGTCCTGCAAGTGGACCGGGGAGGCTTGCCTGCCGCGGCATTCCAGCAAACACTGCCCCAGGTCGGGGAACTGGCGATAGCCATAGGAAGCCCGCTAGGGTTCGAGGCCACGGTCACCGCGGGCGTCATCTCGGGGTTGCACCGCCAGATACCCGGCTCCGCCGCCACCGGCTCGCCGCTAGTCGACCTGATCCAGACCGACGCCGCCATCTCGCCAGGCAACTCCGGCGGGGCGTTGATCAACGGGAAAGGTGAAGTGGTCGGCGTAAGCGAGGCCTACATTCCCCCGCAGGCCGGTGCGGTTTCGCTGGGTTTCGCCACCCCGGCGGCAGCTGCGGTCAGATTGGCCGATGAGCTGCTGGCCACCGGGACCGCCCACCACTCCTACATCGGCATCCAGCCGGCCACCTTGACCCCGGAGATCGCCAGGCTGCTGGGAATCAGCCGCACCGATGGTGTCATCGTCCTTGATGTCGTCAAGCCCGGCCCGGCTGCCGACGCCGGCATCCAGCCCGGCGACGTGATCACCGCGATCAACGGAAAGAACACGCCATCGGCGGAGGAGTTCATCGCGGCGCTCAACAACACCAAACCGGGCGACCGCGTAGAGCTGACCGTGCAGCGCGGTAACGCGACGCAGAAGATTGAGGTCGTCGTCGCCGACCGCCCAGCCGCCTGATCCGCACGTTCCGCTTCCCTGCGGTGCCGCCGCTGGGGTTGCAACCCGTATCCATGACGCTGGGACCAGCCGACACGCGACCTCACTGACCGGCGGGGAGATCGCCGAGCAGTCCGACCTCGGCGCCATCACCCGGATCACCGCCGACAACTTCAAACGCCCTCCTTTATACCGATTGGACAACATAGTCTGACTGTGTCGGGTTTGGAGCAGAGGTGCTCGCGACGTGTCGCCAGATTTGAATCATGCCTTCGGTATAGGGGGCCATGAGATCGTGCAACGGAAAGGCGCCCGGCCATTTCGTCTCCGGCTTTCTGGGTTACATCAAGGCGGTCCGAAAACCGCTGCGACCGAATGGCGGTCATGTTGACTACGCACCTCGCGACTATCGCGATGGCGCTGTCGTAGTCCCTAATTTCTCAAGAGAGGACCATCATGACAACTTCGCCAGCACGGGGTAACGGCCAGGCCGCCCAAGTGGCTGGAATGGCGTGTTCCCCGTGGATGAGTCCAAGTAACGGGGACTCGCCACCACACCCTTGACGAAACGCGCTCAGCGAGCGTCGGCGATGTATGTAGTGCAACCTAGGTATCGGCCCACTCACGGCCGCTTGGGACGCTGCTGGCCCACTGCCACATATCAGCAGGAACTCTAACAACATAAAACCCGCTCTGACGCTGGTCAGAGCGGGTTTCGATTGTCGGGCTGACAGGATTTGAACCTGCGACCACTTGACCCCCAGTCGGATAAGGAGTGTTTTCGACTGGCGCACAATGACTTTGGCATCGCTCTGACCAGTGCGAATGCTCCCACCTTGTCCCCCATTGCTCCGCCGCGTTCGCACCCGGCTGTGACAACGCAGTGACAAGCGGTCGAGGACACTCCGCGAGCACGTCGCGGGCGATCTGCGGGCCATCATCAGTTTCTTGCAGACAGTCGCCGACATAGAGCGAATGAGTGGGGGCTGGTTGTTAATGTCGTCGAGGTCCTCGGCGTCGACACCCAGATCGCGCGCTACCGGAAGCAGAGCCCGCGGTTGTCACGTGTCCGATGCTCACCCAGAGGTTCAAGGGGAACTGTGGGGATTTCCGCAGGCGGAACACGACCCGCGAAGGGCGGTCGTGGGTGTTGTTGGGCGTGCGTCTGTCGTCAGGGGTGTCCAGCCGCGTCCGGATGTTGCGCTTGGTCATGACTCGAGCGCTATCTGCGCGCCGCCACATTTACGAATTGGGCTTCCTCGGAGCAAACGCCCTGCCCTTCATACATCACCGGAGACCTTTCGCTCGGCACCAAGGAGCGGCATGCTACTTAGAGCCCTATTTTTGGTTTGCTCAATCCGGGCGTTACGCGGCTGTGACGGGAATGGAGACCGACCAATGAACCTCACGCGCACAAAGACCATCGAGCAGTCCATCGCGGACACCGAGGCGCCCGAGCATCAGCTACGCAAAGAGCTGGGCCCCGTCCAGCTGACGGTGTTCGGTGTCGGCGTGATCATCGGCACCGGCATCTTCGTGCTGACGGGAGAGGCCGCCGGGGAGAAGGCAGGGCCTGCCGTCGCGCTCTCGTTCCTGTTCTCCGGCATCGCCTGCGCGCTGGCCGCGCTCTGTTACGCGGAGTTCGCCAGCACCGTGCCGGTGGCGGGCTCGGCATACACGTTCTCCTACGCGAGCCTGGGCGAACTCGTCGCCTGGATCATCGGCTGGGACCTGATCCTGGAGCTGGCCCTCGGGGCCAGCACGGTCGCCGTGGGGTGGTCAACCTACTTCGCTGACGTGATGAAGGAGGTC
>JAOPWT010000198.1 GCA_025965555.1 Mycobacterium sp. | reverse complement strand
GCTTCACGCCGCTCTCCGTGTCCGTTGTCCTGCCGTTGGCGTAGAGCGCATCCGGCGGCGAATTGTCCCGTGTCATGCTGGCTCTCGAGGTGGTGCTG
Source organism: Mycobacterium sp. (assembly GCA_025965555.1). Taxonomy (GTDB): domain Bacteria; phylum Actinomycetota; class Actinomycetes; order Mycobacteriales; family Mycobacteriaceae; genus Mycobacterium. Next base: position 3,164 of record JAOPWT010000198.1, on the reverse strand, counting down.
GCCGCCTCGGCCGAGGGCACGACGATGGTGTTCGACGAGGTCGACGCCGGTGTCGGCGGCCGGGCAGCCGTGCAGATCGGGCGCCGGTTGGCGCGACTGGCACGCACGCATCAGGTCATCGTCGTGACGCACCTGCCGCAGGTGGCGGCCTATGCCGACGTGCACCTCGTCGTCGACAGCAGCACCGGCAAGGGCAAGTCCAGTGAAGTGCGTCGGCTCGACGACGACGACCGGGTCGGCGAGCTGGCTCGGATGCTCGCCGGACTCGGCGAGTCGGACAGCGGGCGCGCCCATGCGCGTGAACTGCTCGCGTCGGCGCAGAAGGAATCCGAGACCGAACCGTCGGCATGATCGTGTTGCGGATGTGACAGAAGATAACTTGTGAGGCTGGTGTTACGGCGCGCCTCCACCTCAACTTGAGGGTTGGCCGACAGAATCCCCCCATGAAGATGTCAGCGCTGCTTTCGCGTAATGCCGGCTCACGACCCGGCGTATCCGGCACGGCCCGCGTCGATCGCGACATCGACCGACTGCTCCGACGCGTGGGGCCAGGAGACATCGTCGTCATGGACGCACTCGACCTCGACCGCATCACGGCCGACGCGCTGGTCGACGCCAACATCGCCGCCGTCGTCAACGCCTCCCCGTCGATCTCGGGTCGCTACCCGAACCTCGGCCCCGAGGTGCTGGTCGCCAACGGCGTCGTGCTGATCGACGAGGCAGGGTCCGAAATCTTCAAGAAGATCAAGGACGGCGCCAAGGTCCGGCTGCACAACGGCGGCGTGTACGCCGGTGACCGCCGCATCGCCCTCGGCACCGAACGCAACGACGAAGAGATCCACGACCTCATGCACGAGGCGAAGAGCGGTCTGGTCGCGCACCTGGAGGCGTTCGCGGGCAACACGATCGAGTTCATCCGCAGCGAGAGCCCGCTGCTGATCGACGGTATGGGCATCCCGGACATCGACGTCGACCTGCACCGCAGGCACGTCGTCATCGTCGCCGACGAGGCCGACGCCGCCGAGGATCTCAAGGCGCTCAAGCCGTTCATCAAGGAGTACCAGCCGGTCCTCGTCGGCGTCGGCTCCGGCGCGGACGTGCTGCGCAAGGCCGGTCACCGTCCCGCTCTGATCGTCGGGGATCCCGAGGAGATGAGTGTCGAGGTGCTGCGCTCCGGCGCCCAGGTGGTGCTGCCTGCCGACGCCGACGGTCACGCCAAGGGCCTCGAGCGCATCCAGGACCTCGGCGTTGGCGCGATGACGTTCCCGGCCGCCGGTTCGGCCGCCGACCTGGCAATGCTGCTGTGCGATCACCACGGCGCGTCGCTGATCGTCACCGCCGGTCACAACGCCAGCATCGAGGAGTTCTTCGACCGCTCCCGGCAGCAGAGCAACCCGTCGATGTTCCTGACCCGGCTCAAGGTCGGCGAGAAGCTGGTCGACGCCAAGGCCGTCGCCACGTTGTACCGCAGCCGGGTGTCCGGAGGCGCGATCGCACTGCTCGTCCTGGCCATGCTGATCGCCGTCATCGCCGCCCTCTGGGTGTCGCGCGCCGACGCAGTGATCATCGACTGGGTCACCCAGTACTGGAATCAGTTCTCGCTCTGGGTGCAGGGCCTGGTCACCTGATCCGTCCGCCAGTCACTTCTCGGGAGGTTTCGTGATTTCCCTACGCTCACATGCGATCTCACTGGCAGCAGTTTTCCTCGCCCTGGCGATCGGCGTTGCCCTGGGTTCCGGCCTGTTGTCGAACACCCTGCTGGCAGGACTCAAGGACGACAAGACCCAGATGCAGAACCAGATCAACGGGTTGACCGATGAGAAGAACGTCCTCAACGAGAAGCTCAGCGCGGCAGGTGAGTTCGATGCGCAGATGTCGCCGCGGATCATCCGCGACGCGCTGAAGGGCAAGACGGTGGTGGTGTTCCGCACTCCGGACGCCGTCGACGACGACGTGTCGGCGGTATCGCGGCTGGTGGGCGATTCCGGCGGCGTGGTGACGGGAACGATCTCGCTGACGCAGGAGTTCGTCGCCGCCAACTCGTCGGAAAAGCTTCTCTCCGTGGTCAATTCGCCAATCGTGCCTGCCGGCCGGCAACTCAGCACCACGTCGGTGGATCAGGGTTCGCAGGCGGGCGATCTGCTCGGCATCGCCCTGATGACGGGTAAGGATCCGGCGGCACCCGCGGTCGACGACACCCAACGCGATGCCGTGCTGGCCGCGCTTCGCGACACCGGCTTCGTCACCTACGGCACCGAACGGATCGGCGCGGCGGACACCGCGCTCATCGTCACTGGCGGCGGACTGGCCGACGACGCGGGCAACCAGGGCGCGACCGTCGCCCGCTTCGCCGCGGGCCTGGCGCCACACGGCATGGGAACCCTCATCGCGGGGCGCGATGGTTCGGCCACCGGAACGGGCGCCGTCGCGGTGGTGCGGTCCGACGCCGGCCTGACCAATGCGGTGAGCACCGTCGACGACGTGGACAGCCCGTCGGGCCGCATCACGTCGGTGCTCGCGCTGCAGGAAACGACGAGCGGCGGACGCCCGGGCCAATACGGCATCGGCCGCGGCGCGTCGTCGGTCACCATCGCTCAATAGCGGGCAATGACATCCCCCGGTCGCTTCGCTCCTTCCCGCCGTGCCATCCCCCGGTCGCTTCGCTCCTTCCCGCCGTGACATCCCCCGGTCGCTCCGGTCGCTTCGCGGTGACCGGCGCGTCAGTCACGACTTGTCGGCGTCGGTGTTAGGGTGAGTTTCCGTGGGTCGGCAGGCCCCAAGCCACTCGCCACGGAGGTTGCTCTTGCCAGGCCAATCGAAGCAGCTACGCAGGCACCCCCAGACCACGACCAAGCACCTCTTCGTCAGTGGTGGGGTCGCGTCCTCCTTGGGCAAGGGCCTCACCGCCAGCAGCCTCGGCCAGTTGCTCACCGCACGCGGCCTGCAGGTCACGATGCAGAAGCTCGATCCCTACCTCAACGTGGATCCGGGCACCATGAACCCGTTCCAGCTCGGTGAGGTTTTCGTCTCCGAGGACGGCGCCGAAACCGATCTCGACGTCGGGCACTACGAGCGCTTCCTGGACCGCAACCTGTCGGGATCGGCGAATGTGACCACCGGGCAGGTGTATTCGACGGTGATCGCCAAGGAGCGCCGCGGCGAGT
>JAOPWT010000081.1 GCA_025965555.1 Mycobacterium sp. | reverse complement strand
CAATAAAATACCTAGTACAGCTAATACTTTGGAGGGGTTCCGTGGACATCGTACTTGGTGTGTCTCTGACACCAAAGACGGTGCGACTGGTGCTGGTCGAGGGCGTTCAGGGCGACGGTGCCATCGTCGACCACGACACCTTCGACGTGACGCCGTCCGATGAGTCAGCAACATCCAGCGCGTCCGCGCAAGTGGTCGCCGCCGTCCTGGGGACCCTGGAGAGTGCCCGCGAAGGCGGTCACCAACTCAGGGCCATAGGCGTCACCTGGAGTGACCACGCCGAGGCGTCCGAACTGCGCGATGCGCTGGCCGCTTCCGGGGTCGACGACGCGATCCTGGTGTCCGAACTGCACGCTGCCGGCGCGCTGGCCCAGACCGCCGGTCGTGCGGTGGGCTACCAGAGCACCGGCCTGCTGTTCCTCGACCGCGACACCGCGACGCTGTCGGTCGTGCGCACCGACGACGGTTCGATCGTCAAGGTCCTCAGCAGGAGCCTGCACAGCACCGACGCCATGGCGGTACTGACCGAGATGGCATCCGCCGTCGCCGCGCAGGACTCGCCACCGCAGGGCATGTTCGTCGTCGGGTCCGGCGTCGACGTCGCCTCGGTCAAGTCCCATTTGCAGGACCTCGTCTCGATCCCGGTCAACGCCCCTGAGGAGTCGGGTCTGGCCCTGGCGCGCGGCGCGGCGATCGCGGCGGCCAATGCCCCCATCTTCGACGCCTCCACCGTCGGGCTTGCCTACTCGCAGGACCCCGACGGGGCGACGGCAGGCAACGACTACCCAGGGCTGTCCAGTGCCGACACCCAAATCCGGGCCGTCGGGGCCGCCGCTCCACTGGTCGACGACATGGGCTTCGACGAGGACTTCGCCGACGCGCCCGCGGAGGAGGGCCGCAAGCCGTTCCTGCTGGTCGGGAGTGCCCTAACGTCGGTGTTCGTCATCGGTGTCATCGCGCTGGTGATCTCGCTTGCCGTCAGCATCCGGCCGACGGCCGACCAGCGTCCCGATCCAGGCCAGAGCGCGATCATCCCCAGCGCCGCAGCACCCGCCCCGCCGCTGCCGCAGATCGCCCAGCCACCCGTACCCGCACCCGCACCCGCTCCCGCGGCGCCCGCGCCCGCACCGCCTGCCGAAACCATCCAGGCGCCGATTCCAGTCGTTCAGCAGGAGCAGGCACCGCGTCGTCAGGTGTACGTGGCGCCCGCCCCGCAGGCTCCGCCCGCGCCGATCCCGGACCCGCCTGCCGCGCCACCGCTGCCCGACCCGGCTCCTGTGGTCGCGCCGCCGGTCCCCGCGGTCATCCCGCCGTTGTTGCCGCGCATCTTCACCCCGCCGGTGCAGCAATACCCGCAATATCCCCAGTACGGGCAGTATCCACAGCAATACCCCCAGTACCCGCCGCAGCAGCAGTACCCGCAGCAGCCCCCGTGGCAACAGCAGCCTCCGTGGCAGCAGCAGCCGCAGAACCCGTGGCAGCCGCCGAGCGACGAAGGCCCCTCGGGTCATGACGGCGGATGGCCGGGCTCAGGCGGTGGTGGGCGCGGCGGTTACGGTGGCGGTGGCGGTGGCGGTGGTACCAACTGCTTCCTGATCTTCTGCGCCCCGGCCGGTGGCGGCGGTGGCGGTCACCACTAGGCCGCCCCTTCGTCGCTTCGCGCGCCCCGCACCGGAGTTCACTCGTTACCTAGCGTTGGTCTGCCGCTCAGTGTCACTTTGCAGTTAGCTCATTGCAGAGGCCTATTCAGGCAGTATGCGATGCACTGTGTTCGGTACGGGGTACCTCGGCGCGACCCACGCCGCCGGAATGGCTGAACTCGGCCACGAGGTCATCGGCGTCGACATCGACCCCGGCAAGGTGGCCAAGCTCGCGTCGGGAGACATCCCCTTCTATGAGCCCGGGCTGCGAAAGGTGCTGCGCGAGAACCTAGATGCCGGCCGCCTGCACTTCACCACCGACTATGACGCCGCTGCCGACTTCGCCGACGTGCACTTCCTCGGTGTCGGAACCCCGCAGAAGAAGGGCGAGTACGGCGCGGACCTGCGCCATGTGCACGCGGTGATCGACACCCTGGTACCGCGGCTGAAGCGGTCGGCGGTGATCGTGGGCAAGTCCACGGTGCCGGTGGGCACCGCCGCGGAACTGTCCGACCGGGGCCGCCGACTCGCGCCGGCCGGGGTCAGCGTCGAGATCGCCTGGAATCCGGAGTTCCTCCGCGAGGGCTTCGCCGTCCACGACACCCTTCATCCCGATCGCATCGTCCTTGGCGTGCAACGTGATTCGCTGTGGGCCGAGGCGGCCGTGCGGCAGCTGTACGCGCCGCTGCTCGACGAGGGCGTGCCGTTCCTGGTCACCGATCTGCAGACCGCCGAACTGGTCAAGGTGTCGGCGAATGCCTTCCTGGCGACCAAGATCTCCTTCATCAACGCCATCTCCGAGGTGTGCGAAGCCGTGGACGCCGATGTGACGCTGCTTGCCGACGCACTCGGTTACGACCCGCGGATCGGGAGGCGATTTCTCAACGCCGGCTTGGGATTCGGCGGAGGCTGCCTACCGAAGGACATTCGTGCGTTCATGGCGCGTGCCGGAGAGCTCGGTGCCAACCACGCCTTGACCTTCCTTCGGGAGGTGGACAGCATCAACATGCGACGTCGCACCCGGATGGTGGAGCTGGCCACCAAGGCCTGCGGTGGCTCGCTTCTCGGGGCCAACGTCGCCGTCCTCGGCGCAGCCTTCAAACCCGAGTCCGACGACGTGCGCGACTCGCCCGCGCTCAATGTCGCGGGCCTGCTGCAACTCAACGGAGCCACGGTCAACGTCTACGACCCGAAGGCGATGGAGAACTCGCAGCGCGTCTTCCCGACGCTGAACTATTCGACGTCGGTCCTCGAGGCGTGCGAGCGCGCCGACGCGGTGCTGGTGCTCACCGAGTGGCAGGAGTTCGTCGACCTCGACCCTGCCGAGCTCGCTGCCACCGTCCGCGCCAAAGTCATTGTCGACGGCCGCAATTGCCTCGACGTGGCCAAGTGGCATGCTGCGGGATGGCGGGTGTTCGCGCTGGGCCGCCGGGTTCCGGAGCCCATCGCGTCGTAGCGTGGTGGCATGACGGTCTACGCGCTGAACCTGTTCGACGTCGCCGACCGCGACGAGTACCTGGCCTACTCCAAGCGGTCGGTCGCCGAGGTGGCCAGCTACGGCGGGCGGGTGGTGGCGCTCGGCAAGTTCCGCGAGAACGTGCTCGGCGAGGTCGCGGGTCGCCAGGTGCTGATCCTGGTGGAGTGGCCCGACAAGGACGCGTTCGACGGGTACTGCAACGACCCCACGCTCGCCGACCTGCACGCGCACCGCGAGAACGGGACGTCGGCGTACGTGTGGCAACTCTTCGATCGGTTGGACGATCTGCGACCGGTGCTTAAGCTCGAGTCATGACGCTGGCGAACAGACCGAAACTCAAGCAGCGCGTGCACTGGTTCGCGCTGCACGGGGTCATCCGCGGTCTGGCGTCCTACGGCGCCAAGCGCGGCGAGATGCAGGGCAGGCTGATCGCCGATCCGGCGGTGCGCGCCGATCCCGGCGGCTTCGCCGACGAACTTCGTGAGCGCGGCAGGATCGTCCGCGGCCGCGCGGCGTGGCTGACCGCCGATCACGCGCTGGCGCACCAACTGCTGCGGTCCGACGACTTCTCGGTCACGGCGATCGGCAAGACGCTGCCGGGACCGTTGGGCTGGCTGGAACAGAAGACCACGGTCAAGGGCAGGCTGCATCCGCTACTGCCGCCGTCGATGCTGTCCGTCGAGCCGCCCGAGCACACCCGCTACCGCAAGACGGTGTCGTCGGTGTTCACCACCAGAGCCGTTGCGGCACTTCGGGAAAGGGTGCAGCAGGCAGCGACCAGCCTGCTCGACGGGATCGATGCGGGGCCGATCGACAGCATCGACATCGTGGACGGTTACTGCTCGCAGCTGCCCGTCACCGTCATCGGCGACATCCTCGGAGTGCCCGACCACGACCGCCCCCGCATCCTCGAATTCGGTGAGCTCGCCGCTCCCAGCCTCGACATCGGCCTGTCGTGGGACCAGTACCTGAAGGTGGAAACCGGCCTCGACGGATTCAACTCATGGCTGGCTCGACATCTCGGTCACCTCCAACGGAATCCCGGCGATGACCTGATGAGCCAGATCATCCAGGCGGGTGACGAGGGGACGCGCCTCAGCGACGAGGAACTGCGTGCCACTGCAGGTCTGGTGCTCGCTGCCGGCTTCGAGACCACGGTGAACCTGCTGGGCAACGGGATTCGGCTCCTGCTCGAGCATCCCGATCAGCTCACCATGCTCCTGGAGGCACCCGAGCTGTGGCCCGGCGCCGTCGAGGAGATCCTGCGCCTGGAGTCGCCGGTGCAGTTGAGTGCGCGCATCGCCCGCGTCGACACCGAGGTGGCCGGGCGAGCGGTCGCGGCAGGCGAGCTCGTCATCCTCTACCTTGCCGGCGCTAATCGCGACCCCGAGGTGTTCGACGAACCGCACCGGTTCGACGTCACACGCGACAACGCGGGCAAGCACCTGTCCTTCTCCGGCGGCAGACACTTCTGCCTCGGCGCCGCACTCGCGCGCGCCGAGGGTGAAGTCGGTCTTCGCGCCTTCTTCGAGCGCTATCCCGACGCTCAACTCGCGGGGCACGGTAGCCGCCGCGACACCAGGGTCCTGCGCGGGTGGTCGACGTTGCCGATCAGGCTCGGAGAGGCGCGCGCGGCGGTACGTTCGTAGGCGTGGACTTCCGCGCAACGCTGCTCGGGGAGACCCGGGCGCTCGGTGACGTCATTCGCAACGCCGACCCCGAGACCCCGGTACCGTCCTGCCCCGGCTGGAACATGAACCAGCTGCTCAAACACGTCGGGCGGGGCCATCGCTGGTCGGCCCAGATCATCGCCGAACGTCGGCTCGAACCTCTTGACCCGCGCGAGGTGCGCGGTGGTAAGCCGCCCGAGGATCCCGACGGGGCGATCGACTGGCTCAACGGTGGTGCCCAGCTGGTCATCGACGCCGTCAACCGTGTGGGAGCGGAATTCAAGGTGTGGACGTTCATCGGCCCGAGGCCTGCGGGTTGGTGGATTCGCCGTCGCGTGCACGAGGCGACCGTGCATCGCGCCGATGCGGTCCTGGCGCTTGGCGGCGACTTCGAGCTGCCTGCCGAGCTGGCCGCCGACGGCATCAGCGAGTGGATCGACCTCGCCATACTCGGCGCCGATCCGCATGCGCCGCCGCTGCGACGCGGGCTGACACTGCACCTGCATGCCACCGACGCAGGCCTCGGCCCGACGGGGGAGTGGACGATCACCAACGACGAGGAAGGCCTGCAGTGGTCACACGATCACACCAAGGGTGAGACCGCGGTTCGGGGCAGGGCCGTGGACCTGTTGTTGGTGGTGACTCGTCGCCGGACCACCGCTGAGGCGGGTGTCGAGGTGCTCGGCGATGCGGCGATCTGGGATGCCTGGCTGAGCGGGACCCCTTTTTAAGGCTGCCGCGTCTGGGGGGTGGCCAGCACGGCGGCGATGCCCGTCGTCAACGGCACCGACAGGGCCAGTGCGATGCCGCCCACCGCGGACCGCGTGATCTCGATGGCGACGCTCTCGCTGGTCAGCACGTCACCGAGCGACCGGTTGGCGACACTGAAGAGAAGCAGCAGCGGCAGCGCGCTGCCCGCGTACGCCAGCACCAGGGTGTAGACGGTGCTGGCGATGTGGTCGCGGCCGACCCGCATCGCCCCGGTGAAGATGGCCCTGCGGCTGGCGCCGTGCTCGGCGATCTCGAATGCGGTCGACGCCTGCGTGACCGTCACGTCGTTCAGAACGCCCAGGGACCCGATGATGAAGCCGGCGAGCAGTAGGCCCGTGATCGACACGCTGCCCATATAGGCGGCGACCTCGTTGTTCTGGTCCTCGGAAAGCCCGGTCAGATGAATCAGTTCGATTGCCGCCCAGGACAATAGGGCGGCGAGCAGGAGCGCGCTCAACGTACCGAGCAGAGCCGCACTGGTCCGCAGACTCACCCCGTGAGCGAGATAGATGACGGCGTACAGGATGGCACCAGACGCCACCAGTGCGACGGGCACGGCGGGTGCTCCGTCACGCAGCGCGGGCAACAGGAACACCATCAGGACCGCGAACGCCACGACGATGCCGATGATCGCGCGCAGGCCGCGCCACCGGGCCACCGCGACGACGACGACCGCGAACGCGGCGGCCAGGATCGTCAGCGGCCAGGTTCGTTCGAAGTCGAAGAACGCATAGGTCGTCGTGCCGTTCTGGTCGACCTGCCTGCTGACCCGGATGTCGTCGCCAACGGCGAGGCTCGGTTGGCCGGGACCACCGCTGAACTCCAGCAGCGTGTTGGCCCCCTTGTTGGGTCCCGAGTCGATCTGGGCCAGAGACTGTACGCACTGGCCGTTTCCTGACGGGGCGGCCACGGGTGCCGACGTCAGCACGGCACCCGTCGAGGGGCTGCCGCACGCCGCCTCGGAGCTGGACAGCACATGCGCAGACTCCGTGGTGACCGCGCCGCCCTCGGCGTTCTGGAACGGCAGTGGGATGTCGACGCTCTGGTGACTGGGCCACAACAGGGCCATTCCGGCGATGACGGCGACGCCGATCGCGACGAGCAGTCCGACGACGATCTTGGCTGCCACCGGTCCGAGCGGTGCCGGACCGGACGATAGAGAGTGCGAGTGCGCCACCCGGACAGGGTAGATGGGCTTGCTGGCGTGCAGCGGTGGGCAGGAGCGAAGCGACCGGGAGCGTGTTACTGCCGGTAGCTGGCCAGGAAGTTCCCAAGCCGGTCGATCGCGTTGGTGAGGTCGCGCGCCCAGGGCAGGGTCACGATCCGCAGGTGATCGGGTGCGGGCCAATTGAATCCGGTGCCCTGCACCACCAGGATCTTCTCCTGCAGTAGCAGGTCGAGCACCAACTGTTCGTCGTCGTGGATGTCGTGAACTTCGGGATCGAGGCGGGGGAACGCGTAGAGCGCACCCTGCGGCTTCACGCAGGACACCCCGGGGATTTCGTTGAGCTTGTTCCACGCGACGTCGCGCTGCTCGAGCAGTCGACCGCCCGGCAGTACCAGGTCTTCGATGCTCTGGTGTCCGCCGAGTGCCACCTGAATCGCGTACTGGGCAGGCACATTCGGGCACAACCGCATGTTCGACAGCAGGTTGATGCCCTCCAGGAAGCTGGCGGCGTGCTCCTTGGGTCCGGTGATGGCCAGCCAACCCGAGCGGTACCCCGCCACGCGGTAGGCCTTCGACAACCCGTTGAACGTCAGGCACAGCTGATCGGGGGCGACCGACGCCATCGCGATGTGTTTGGCGTCGTCGTACAGGATCTTGTCGTAGATCTCGTCGGCGAGGATCAGCAGTTGATACTTGCGGGCGAGTTCGGCGATCTGCTCGAGGTTCTCCCGGCTGTACACCGCGCCGGTCGGGTTGTTCGGGTTGATTACGACGAGCGCCTTGGTGCGCTCGGTGATCTTCGATTCCATGTCGGCGATGTCGGGCATCCAGCCCTGCGTCTCGTCGCACAGGTAGTGCACCGGCGTGCCGCCCGCCAATGCCGTCGATGCCGTCCACAGCGGGTAGTCCGGCGCAGGGATCAGCACCTGGTCGCCGTTGTCGAGCAGCGCCTGCAGGGTCATCGTGATGAGTTCGGAGGCCCCGTTGCCGAGGTAGACGTCATCGACGTCGAGTTGTGGGAATCCGTCCACCAGTTCGTATTTGGTGACCACGGCGCGGCGGGCGGAGATGATGCCCTTGGAGTCGGAGTACCCCTGGGCGTAGGGGAGCGCCTGGATCATGTCGCGCATGATCACGTCGGGTGCTTCGAAGCCGAACGGGGCCGGGTTGCCGATGTTCAGCTTCAGGATGCGATGGCCGTCGGATTCCAGTCGGGACGCGTGCTCGTGCACCGGGCCGCGGATCTCGTAGAGGACGTCTTGCAGCTTCGTCGACTGCGTGAACGTACGTTGCCGCGGCTGATGGCTGGTGTGCCAGGGCAGTTGGTGGGTACTCACGCCGTCAATCGTCTCATTGTCGTCCAATGGTTTTGGTTCGCCGTCAGCGCTTGCCGGGACGACGCACCCCTGGCGCGATGCCGAGACCCTTCACCGGCGGCTCGGGCTGCGCGGGCTCTGCTGCGGACGCGGGCTCGCTGGCCGGCTCGTCGGCCGAATTGCCGTTGGTCGACGATTGCGCGGGCTCGGGCTGCGGATCTGCTTGCGGCTCAGCAGATTTGGCGGGCGCGGGAGCGGCCGCCTTCTTGCTGCCCGGTCGGCGGGCGATCGCCAGTCCCTTCACGGGGGGCTCGGCGGCCCCTGGCTCGGGGCTGGCCTCCGGTTCCGCCGCGGCGGGTGCCGAAGCGGCGGGTGCCGCTTCGGGTTCCGGTGTCGCGGTCTTCTTGCTGCCGGGTCGCTTGGCGATGCCGAGTCCCTTGACCGGCGGCTCGGGCGTGGCGGTCTCGGTGGGTGCCTCCGCGGTGGTTTCGGCGGCCGCTGCTGCTGGCGCCGCCTTCTTGCTACCCGGACGCTTGGCGATGCCGAGTCCCTTGACCGGCTCTTCTGCCGCTGCGGGTTCGGCGGGTTTGGCCGTGGTGGTCTCGGCCGCGGCAGGCTTCTTGCCGCCCGGCTTGCGGGCGATGCCGAGACCGCCCTTGGCTGGTGCGGCGGGCGCCGCTGATGCGGCGGGCGCCGAAGGTGCAGCCTCGGGTGCCGCGGTCGCGGCCTTGGCTGCCGGTGCGCTTTCTTGCTCGCCGTCAACCGGCTTGGCCTCGGCGGGAGCGGTGGCGGCCTTCGCGGCCGCTGCCTCGGCGGCGGCGCCCTTGGCGGGCAGCGTGACCGTGCTCTTGTCCAGCGACGCGAGCAGCAACTGGGCCACGTCGAGGACCTCGGCCTCCTTGCCCATCTCTTCGGCGATGTCGCCAACACCGTCGGTCATCATCACGCGGCAGAACGGGCAGCCGGTCGCGATCTTCGAGGCGTTGGTGTTGAGCGCCTCCTCGGAGCGTTCGTGGTTGACGCGCTTGCCGATGTGCTCTTCCATCCACATGCGCGCGCCACCGGCGCCGCAGCACAGCCCACGGTCGGCGTGGCGCGGCATCTCGGTGAGCGTGGCTCCAGAGGCGTTGATCAGCTCACGCGGAGCCGAGTACTCCTTGTTGTGCCTGCCAAGGAAGCAGGGGTCGTGATAGGTGACGTCCTGGCTGACCGGGCTCACCGGCACCAGCTTCTTGTCGCGCACCAGCCGGTTCAGCAACTGGGTGTGATGCAAGACGGTGTAGTTGGTGCCCAGCTGCGGGTACTCGCGGCCGATGGTGTTGAAGCAGTGCGGACAGGTGGCGATGATCTTGCGATCGACGGTCTCGACGCCTTCGAACACCCCGTTGATGGTTTCGACGTTCTGAGCCGCCAACTGCTGGAACAGGAACTCGTTGCCCGCGCGACGGGCCGAGTCGCCGGTGCAGGTCTCACCGGAGCCCAGCACCAGGAACTTCACGCCTGCCGTCGCGAGCAGTTCGGCGACGGCCTTGGTGGTCTTCTTGGCGCGATCCTCGAGGGCGCCGGCACAGCCGACCCAGAACAGGTACTCGAAGCCGTCGAAGGAATCGACGTCCTCGCCGTACACGGGCACGTCGAAGTCGACCTCGTCGATCCACTTCGTGCGTTCCTTGGCGCTCTGGCCCCATGGGTTGCCGTTGCGCTCGAGGTTCTTGAACAGTCCGTTGAGCTCACCGGGGAACTCGGATTCGACCATCACCTGGTAGCGGCGCATGTCGACGATGTGGTCGATGTGCTCGATGTCGACCGGGCACTGCTCGACGCACGCGCCACAGTTGGTGCACGACCACAGCACGTCCGGGTCGATGACGCCGCCCTGCTCGAGGGTGCCGACCAGTGGGCGGGTGGCCTGCGCTGGTCCCGATCCGAGGATCCGCTCGAAGCCGGACTCGGGAACGGCGTGCGTCTCCGAGTGCTTCTCGCCGCGGAGTTCCTCGCCAAGGCCGCCCTCGGAGGTGTTCTCGAGCGGGGTCTCCTGGTCACCGAGGATGTACGGGGCCTTGGCGAACAGGTGGTCGCGCAGGTTCATGATGACGAGCTTGGGAGACAACGGCTTTCCGGTGTTCCACGCCGGGCACTGCGACTGGCAACGGCCACACTCGGTACACGTCGTGAAGTCGAGGTAGCCCTTCCAGGTGAAGTCTTCGATCTTGCCGCGGCCGAGCACGGCGTCCTCGGCGGGATCCTCGAAGTCGATGTAGGAGCGGTTGTATTCCATCGGCAGCAGCGGGCCCAGCCCATCGGGCAGGCGCTTGAACGTCACGTTGACGGGTGCCAGGCCGATGTGAAGGTGCTTGGAGTGCAACACGATCAGCAGGAAGACGAGCATGACGCCGATGTGCAGCAGAAGCGCCACGGTCTCGATGATCTCGTTGACCGTGTGGCCGAGCGGTTCGAGCGCAGCGCCGATGCTGTGCGAGAAGAACGCACCCCAGCCATAGGGCAGGTTGCCGGTGGCCACCGCGGCACCGCGGAACAACGCGTACGTCCAGATGACGTTGAAGATCATGAAGAGGATCAGCCAGGCGCCGCCGGTGTGCGAACCGTAGAAGCGGGAGTCGCGGCCGTAATCCTTGGGCTCCGAACGCAATCTGATGATCGAGAACGTCACGATGCCGAGCAGGACGGCGAGCGCGAAGAAGTCCTGCAGGAAACCAAGGGCGTCCCAGTGTCCGACGAACGGGATCGCGAACTTCGGGTTGAAGAGGACACCGTAGGCCTCGAGGTAGACGGTGGCCAGGACGAAGAAGCCCCACATGGTGAAGAAGTGGGCGATGCCGGGGATGGACCAGCGCAGCAGCTTCTTCTGCCCGAGGACCTCGGTGAACTGCGTGGTGATACGAGCCTTGAGGTTGTCCTTGCGGGCGCCCTCGTCGATGGTGGGTTGCCCCGAGGAGATGAGGTTCACCAGGAACAGCACGCGCTTGGCTGCGAAGGCCAGAACGACGGCCGTCAAGAGAAGGCCGAGGATCAGCCTGATTAGAGTCTGCGTGTCCACGCGCGCCTCCTGGGTTAAAGTTACCGAGCAGTAAGGTGTCTGGTTACTGGTCGGTAACTTACGCTAGATGCCAGCTCATAGTGGCATCCGGGGGTTTGGCGTCGCTACGAAGGCTGACCTAACTCACAGGTTGTTCGCCCGTTGCTGTGGCGGGTGTCACGTTGAGATTGCGTCAGCGGTCGTCAAATTCCCGGGTCGCAGCCCTGAGCGCAATCTCGACACCAGAGCTCAGCTCGGCGAACCGAGGATGGCCCTCAGCATCGAGATCAGCTCTGACCGCGATTCCGCCCCGAGTCGGCGTCGGATCCTCGCGACGTGGTGCTCGACGGTCTTCGCCGAGATGAACAGTTGGCTTCCGATGTCGCGGTAGGGCATGCCCTGCAACAGCAACTCGGCGACTTCGCGCTCCCGGTCGGACAGCCGTGACGACGGTGCCGTCGAGGAGTTCGGCTGGGGTGCCGTCACGGCAGGGGCTGCGGCGAAGTCGACGTCGCTCTCACCGCCGGAGGCACTGAGCTTGAGGTCGCGCGCCAACTGCAGCATGGTCCCGGACACCCTGCCGTCGGGCGTCTGAAGTGCTGCCTGGCTGGCGAGTCGCGTCGCGTCCCAGGTGAGACCGAATTGCGTCAGTGACCGGGCGGCGGCGGTCACCTCGTCGGTGTCGACGTGGTTGGCCAGCACGCGCAGCCACGTGCGGCCCGCCGTCGCCAGTGCCCGCGCGAAGGAACTGTGAACGGCCGCGGCGGTCAACGCCTGGCCGTGGGGCGCCACCGACCCCGGCGAGTTCGCCAGAATCCCCGCATGGACCCCCGACCAGTGCAGCGGTACCGACCACAGGGGCGGATTGCCGAGGGTGTCAAGAAGATTGAACGCTTCGTCCAGCGCGGGCTGAATGAGGTCGACCTGGCGCAGCCGGGCGGCGGCCACCCACAGCTCGCCGAGCGGAAGCAATGTGAAGAGATCCATGGAGTACTCGCTGAGCACCTCCATCGCGGCGTACCAGTGCTTCTGCACGGCACCGCTGTCACCGCCGCGACGGGCGACGGCCGTCTGGAGTGCAGCGGCCCACAGTGCATCGCGCCGGTGCAGGTTCACTTCCGCGACCGAGGCGGCGTCGGCCGCGGCGGCCGACAGTTGACCGTCCAGCATCCGGGCCCAGCCCAGGAGCAGCCGATGTCGGTGGGCGACGAATCCCTCGTCCTTGCCGGTACCCCGGACGGCCCTTCCGATCGCGCTG
>JAOPWT010000181.1 GCA_025965555.1 Mycobacterium sp. | reverse complement strand
CCGGGTTTCTCGGCCCCAACGGCGCGGGCAAGACCACGACGATGCGGATGATCCTCGGCCTTGACCATCCGACGTCCGGAACCGCGACCATCGACGGCCGGCCCTATCGCCAGCTGCCCGACCCGCTGCGCACCGTCGGCGCGCTGCTCGACGCCAAGCAGGTTCATCCCAACCGCTCGGCGCGCGATCACCTGCGCTGGCTGGCGGCCGCAGGCAGGATCCCCTTCACCAGGGTCGACGAGGTGCTCGACATCGTGGGACTCGCGTCTGTCGCCGACAAGAATGCGGGAACCCTGTCGCTGGGCATGAGTCAGCGTCTCGGCATCGCCGCCGCACTGCTTGGCGATCCGCCGGTGTTGCTGTTCGACGAGCCGGTCAACGGACTGGATCCCGAGGGCATCCGCTGGGTACGCACGTTGATGCGGGCCCTCGCGGCCGAGGGGCGCACAGTCCTGGTGTCGAGCCACCTGCTGGCCGAGATGTCCAACACCGCGGACCGGCTGGTGGTGATCGGCAGGGGGAGACTGATCGCCTCGACGACCGTCAGCGAGTTCGTCAGCCGCTCCGGCGCCGACGCCGTCCGCGTGCGCAGTCCTGCGCTTCAGACGCTGACCGACCTGCTCACCGGCGCGGGCATCGACGTGGAGGCCGAACCCGACGGCACCGCACTTTCGGTGCGCGGCGCGGCGATCGAGGTCATCGGCGAACTGGCGGCGCGCAATGCGATCATCCTGCACGAGCTCAGCACCAGACAGGCCTCGCTGGAGGATGCCTATCTACGTCTGACCGACGGCGACGTGCAGTACCGGGCGGCCCGATGAACACGGCGGGGTCGATGTCGGGCACCGCCGCCGCGCTCAACGCGGAGCGCATCAAGCTCACGACCATCCGCTCACCGCTGTGGTCGTGCATCGCGGCGGCGGTGTGCAGCCTCGGCATCGCCGCGTTACAGGGCGGGACGGCGTACGGTGCGGCGAGTCTGTCGCCGGAGCGCGCCATCATCGGCGTTGCGGTGTTCGGCGTTCCGGTGTTGATGGTCCTCGCCGCGATGACGGTGACGGGCGAATACCGCAGCGGGATGATCCGTGCGACGTTCATCGCCAACCCGAACCGGACCATGGTGCTGTTGGCCAAGGCCATCGTCGCCGTGGTGTTCTCGGGTGTCTACACGGTTCTGCTGACGATCGCAGCGCTGGTGTTCGCGCGATTGTCGTCCGACCCGCTGGTCGGCGCGGAGCTCTCGCTGGTCCATGGCGGAGTGTGGCGCCTGGTCTTCGCGATGGCGTTGTATGCGGCGCTGGCGGCGGTGCTCGGTGTCGGGGTCGGTGCTCTGCTGAGGCATACGGCGGGCGCCGTTGCTCTGCTGCTGCTGTGGCCTCTCGTCATCGAGCCGATCTTGGCGAACCTGCCCGACATCGGCACCGGGTTGGGGCCCTATCTGCCCTTCGGCAACGTGTTCGTCTTCACCGGCGTGCAGTGGCTCTATCCGGCGTACGACATGCCGTGGGGGCCCTTCGGTGCCCTGCTGTACTTCGTGGCGGTCGTCGCGGTGGTCTTCGGTGCCGCGGTTCTGTTGCTCAACCGGCGGGACGCGTGACTAGGCGCGATATTTGCATGAAACGTCATTCAGTGCTGGGGCGAACCCGGTTCAGCGCTAGGTCTGGACCTCGCCGCCGTCGACGAACATCTCGCTGCCGGTCATGAAACTACTCGCAGCCGAGGCGAGGAACACCACCGCCGCGGCGATCTCCTCGGGCTGGCCGATCCTACCCAGCGTGACGTCGGCGGTGAGGCTCTCCAGCAGCTCCTTCTCGCCACCGCTCGGGGCAAGGCCGACGAGGCCGGGTGTCTCCACCGGGCCGGGTACGAGGGTGTTCACCCTGATGCCCCGGTCCGCCAACTCCGCGGCCCACGTCCGACCGAACGAGCGCACGGCGGCCTTCGAGGCGGCGTAGACGCCGAACGAGGGAATGCCCTTGGACGCCGACGTCGAACCGGACAGGATGATCGACGCCCCGGAATTGAGGAGCGGCAGCACCTTCTGCACCGTGAAGAGTGTTCCCGCGACGTTGCGGTTGAAGGTGTCGAAGAAGTGCTCCACGGTGACGTCGGCGAGCGTCGCGAACTCACCGCCGCCCGCATTGGTGAACACCGCGTCGAGGCCGCCGCCGTGGGCCGTCACCGCGTCCACGACGGCCTCCAGTTGGTTCGGGTCGCTCACGTCACTGCGGATTCCGGTGGCCGACGGTCCGATCGAGGCAACGGCCGCGTCGATCGTCGACTGATTGCGACCGGTGAGGAAGACGTGCGCGCCTGCGTCGGCGAGAGCGCGTGCCGATGCGAGCCCGATGCCCGCGGTTCCCCCGGTGACGAGAGCGTTCTTGCCGTCCAGTGATCCCATGTCCACTCCTCTTACGTGTTGTGTCACTCAATTTCAGCGTGCTGGAAATTACGTGACGTGTCAACGAATCGGCACGGCGCCACATTCCTGGCGCATGGCGTGACTAACGTTGGCACGATGCGGCGTAGATCACGGGCGGTCCTGGCAGCGTTGACGGTGGTCGTGTTTGCGGCCGGTGTCGCCGGATGCGGTAGGCAGGCCGCCGCACCGGAGCCCTCGGCGTCGCCGAGCGTTGCGTCGACGCCCGCCACGGACTTCGCGGTGGTGCTGCGGGACCACGTCAGCACCGACGCGATGTTGGGCCACCTCAAGAAGCTGCAGGAGATCGCCGACGCCAACGGTGGCACCAGGGCCCTCGGCACACCCGGGTACGACGCCAGTGTCGACTACGTAGCCGGGGTGTTGCGGGACAAGGGCTTCGACGTGCAGACGGGTGACTTCGAGGTACGGATACCGTTCGCCGACGAGCCAGTGGTCACCGTAGGGGGCCAGCGCGTGAAGTCCGCGTCGCTCAAGTACACCGTCGGTACCTCCGAAGGCGGGGCCAACGGACGCCTGGTACCTGCCCGCACCGGCCCCAAGCCTGGCTGTGTGGCCTCGGACTACGACGGGGTGGACGTCGAGGGTGCCATCGTCCTGGTCGATCGTGGCGCGTGTCCGTTCGGCGTCAAGCAGACCCTGGCCGCCGAACGCGGGGCGGTCGCACTGATCGTCGCGAACAACGTCGACGGTGACGACATCGGCGGCGGCACCCTGGGGGAGGGCACCGACGTCAAGATTCCGGTGGTCAGCATCTCCAAGTCCGACGGTGCCCGACTGCGCGAGAACCCCGCCGCCGCGACCGTCGCACTGCATGCTGGCGTCCGCGTCGACCGCACCCGCAACGTCGTCGCACAGACCAAGACCGGTTCACCCGAGAACGTGGTGATGGCGGGTGCCCACCTCGACAGCGTGCCGGAAGGGCCAGGCATCAACGACAACGGCTCCGGCGCGGCAGCAATATTGGAAACCGCTGTGCAACTGGGTAGTTCGCCTCAGGTCAAGAACTCGGTGCGCTTCGCCTTCTGGGCTGCCGAGGAGGAGGGTCTGGTGGGGTCGACCAGGTACATCCAGAGCCTCGACGTCGAGGCTCTCAAGAACATCGCGCTCTATCTCAACTTCGACATGCTGGCCTCACCGAACCCCGGCTACTTCACCTATGACGGCGATCAGTCCGCGCCTCCGTCGGACAGCGTGCCGCGCGTTCCTGAGGGCTCGGCGGGCATCGAGCGACTGCTGGCCGCCTATCTCAAGGGCGCGGGCAAGGAACCGCGCGATACCGGCTTCGACGGGCGCTCCGACTACGACGCCTTCACGCAGGCGGGCATCCCGGCGGGCGGCATGTTCGCCGGCGCCGAGGCGAAGAAGAGCGACGACGAGGCGAAGATCTGGGGTGGTGCGGCCAACGAGCCCTTCGATCCCAACTACCACAAGGGCTCCGACACCTTCGATCACCTCGACCACGACGCGCTCGGCATCCAGGGCAAGGGCGTGGCCTACGCCATCGGCATGTATGCCCAGGATGAAACCGGACGCAACGGCGTACCCGCCCGCGAGGACCGCACCCGGCACGTCGTGACCGACTCATGAGAGTCGCCCTGATCACCGCCTGCCTGGTGCTGGTGGCCGCCTGCTCCTCGGCCCAGTCGCCGCGGCCCGCACCCGCCGCGGACTCCGCACGCGAGCTGGCAGGCAAGGTGACCGCCGACGGCATGTACGCCCATCTGCAGAAGCTGGCCGACATCGCCGCCGCCAACGGGAACAGCAGGGCCGACGGCACTCCCGGCTTCGAGGCCAGCGTCGACTACGTCGCAGGAGTGTTGAGGGACAAGGGTTTCGACGTGCAGACGCCGGAGATCGACCGACTCGCCACGTCCGCGCCGGGCAAGCCCACCCTCGTCGTGTCGGGCCGCAGCTTTCCCGTCGACCAGGCGTCGTTGTTGGTGACCACGCCGCCGGGCGGCCTCAGCGCGGCCACGCTGCGGCCCGAGCGGCCGTCCGGTTGTGTTCCCGGTGACTACGGCTCGGTCGACGTTCGCGGCGCTATCGCCATCGTCGACGACAAGGGCTGCTCGGTGGTCGACAAGCAGAACGCGGCGGTCGCCAAGGGAGCGGTCGGAGTGCTCGTCGCCAGTGATCCCGGCGCCAACGGCAGTCCGGCGGGGCTGTTCACGCCCGGTTACTACCAGCAGCTCACGTCGCCGATGGCCGTGATCGACGAGGACGCCGACGCGCAACTCCGTCGCACGTCGGCACCGGTGCGGCTCACCCTGGACGCCAAGAGCGCGGTCGTGAAGTCGCGCAGCGTGGTGGCACAGACCAAGACGGGTGATCCGCACAACGTGGTCGTCGCAGGCGCGCACCTCGATTCGGTGGCGGACAGTCCGGGTCTCAACAACGATGCATCCGGCGTCGCAGCCGTGCTGGAAACCGCCGTGCAGCTTGGTAGTTCGCCAACGGTCACCAATGCGGTGCGGTTCGCCTTCTGGGGGGCCCAGGAGGCCGGCCTGCAGGGGTCGACCAAGTACGTGGCGGGTCTTGGCTCCGACGGACTCGACGACGTCGCGCTTTACATGGACTTCGACCTGCTCGGCTCGACCAACGCGGGATACTTCACCCTCGACGGCGATCAGTCCGGTCAGCCCAACCCGGACGTCCCCGCCGCCAGGGTGCCCGGCGGGTCGGCGGGTGTCGAGCGAACGCTGGCCGGCTATCTCAACCTCGCAGGCGTCCGGCCGGCCGACATGCCACTTGGCCTGGCGAGCGATTACAGCGCGTTCCTGCGCGCCGGGATACCGATCGGCGGCATCACCACCGGCTCGTCGGGGCGCAAGACGGCGACTCAGGCCCGTCTCTGGGGCGGTCGTGCCGGCGTGCCGTTCGACCCCAACTACCAGACGCCGGCCGATACGATCGCCAACGTCGACCGCGCCACGCTGGCGATCACGGGTCCCGCGGTGGCCTTCGCCGTCGGTACGTACGCACAGTCCACCGAAGGCCCGAACGGAGTGCCCGCTCGAGGTTGACAGCAACCAGTACGCGCATGCCCACCCGCGTCCCAGGTGTTCTCACAGCTGCAGTCGGTATGAATATCGTTCGTGAAGAACAGTTCTCGGCAATGGGCCGCGGTGGCAGGGATAATCGGTGCGGTCGCTCTCGGCGGTCTGTCGGCGGCCTGCAGTTCGACCGGCACCACCTCGCCCACCACGACCACCACGACGACCACCACCACGACCGCGCCGACGACGACCAGCCATCACGACCATTCGTCGGGGGCCGGTGGCGCTCCCGTCGAGACGGTCGCACCGGGCACTGTCACCGAGACCGAAACGCAGACTCCTGACCCGACGTCAGTGGAGACGACCGTCGCGACGTCCGTGGAGACCGATACCCAGACGTCGACTCAGACGGTGACCGTCACGCCGAACCATCAGCAACAGCAGCACGATTTCGGCCCTGGTACGAACGGGCAACACGGGTGACGAACTGGTACACGCCGTCCTCGTCGGGAGCCAGCGGGCCTGGCCGCGCGTGCGGTGAGCTCAAGCCGCGTTGCACCGATTCGCAGGCCGCCCAGTCCTGCCGATTGGTCAGGTCCCAGAAGTCGACGGCGTAGGACGGATCGAAGTCCTCCTTGGCGGCAACGTCCTTCGGGAAGGCCCACGCGCACTCGACATGCGAGCGGTCGGCCGCCAGTGGTGTCATCACGTAGTCGGGATGCAGGCTGACGAGCAGATTGGGGAACCCGACCAGGTACATGACGGTGCGCAGTTCCTGCTCGGACAGGCCGCGGATCGCCACGCCGCCGCTCTTTGCCGGTGAACGACATGGTCTCGGCGCCCTCGATCATCGACATCCAGCCGCCCATCCACGAACCCTCGAAATGAAGATTCTCACCGCTTGTCGGCGGGCTGATCTTGGACAGCTCGGGATGGATGCTCGCGGGCGGTATGTTGCCCAAGGAGGTGACTGCCGAACATCACGTCAGGCAATCGAATTGGGTCTGTATGGCACCAACATGCCGACCTCGGTCGGCGGGCGGGGGTGCACCGCACTGCAGCAGGTGCTGGTGCAGGAGCAGCGCGGCCGGGTGACCAACGGGCTCGCCTTGGTGATGGCCACCCCGCTGCAGTGGTGGGTGGAGGTGGCAACCGACCATCAGCGTGAACGGTGGCTGTTGCCGGCGGTGCGCGGCGAGAAGCACGAGGCGTACGCCATCACCGAGGAGTTCGCCGGCTCGGACGTCTCCGCGCTGACGGCCACCGCCCGTCGGGAGGGTGACGAGTACGTCATCGATGGCGGCAAGTGGCACGTCACGTCGTACAACCTGGCGGACTACTGCTTCGTGCAGGCGGTTCTAGTCGGCGGCGAGTTCGAGGGCGAACACGTGCTGCTGGTGGTGGATCTACCGTGGTCCGGCGTGGAAGTGGTTCGCACGCCACACTATTCACACCACATCGCAGACGAGCACCCGATCGTCGCATTCAACGGGGTGCGGGTACCGGTGGACAACCTCGTCGGCGCCGAAGGTGAGGGAATGACCTTCAGCCAGGACTGGTTCCGGTTCGAGCGGCTGATGGTGGCAGCCCGGTGCGTGGGTGCGGCGCAGCGGTTGCTCGACGACGTGACGGCGTTCGCGAAGGATCGCGTGGTCGACCGCAAACCGCTCGGCGAACACCAGCTGGTGGCGGGCATGCTCGCCGACAGTGCCACGGAACTCTTTGCGGCGCGCACCATGCTGTACGAGGTCGCACGGTCGATCGACGGCGGCGCCGATCGCAAGACGCTGCATGCGCAGGCATCGATGGCGAAGCTGTACTGCTCCGAGATGGCAGGCCGGGCGGCCGACCGTGCCGTGCAGATCTTCGGCGGCCGCGGCTACATGCGGGAGAACGTCGCCGAGCGGATGTACCGCGAGCTGCGCGTCGAACGGATCTGGGAGGGCGCCAGCGAAATCCACCGGATCATCGTGGCCCGCCAGCTGATGAATCGGAGCCCCGCGGCGGTGCTGGAGGGGGCGTGACGCCCCGCCGTCAGCAGGGGTCCCCTGGCGGCGTGTAGTACGGCACCCCTTCGACCGTGTAGCACGGGACCTCGCCGTAGACGTACGGTTGGTCCGCCGAGGCGATGGCCGCACCGGTGGCCACGTCTCCGGCGACATTCGTGCAACCACCTACTGCGACGTGGCGCCCTCCGGCGCCCGCGCAGATGTCTGCCTGCGCCATCGGTGCGACGGCGAACGGTAGAGCCGCCATCGCGGTAGTCGTCAACAGCGCTGCTGCCAGCTTCTTCATCACACACACATCCTTTTACTAGCCCGACCCGGCGTTATTATCGCCCTCGTCAGCGCTGGTGATCGGGGATTCGCCAACTCTCTGGGACCCCTCGTCGTCGAGATACGCGGCGCGGGAGCCCAGCAGTCGCATGCCGTGGTAGATGACAAGCGCTGCGATCGACCCGAGCGCGATGCCGGTGAAGATCAAAGATCCCGCATGCCAGGTGAAGTCGGCGATCCCGATGATCAGCGGGATGGCGGCCGTCATCTGGTTGATCGGCAGGCTGAAGTCGACGTGGTTCGTCAGCCAGATGCGGACACCGAGAATGCCGACCAGGCCGTACAGGACGATGGTCGCGCCGCCGAGGACGCCGGGTGGGATCGCCGAGATGGCCGCACCGACCTTCGGACACATGGCCAGCACGATGGCAACGGCGGCGGCGATCCAGTACGCCGCGGTCGAGTACACGCGGGTCGCCGCCATCACGCCGATGTTCTCGGCGTAGGTGGTGGTGGCCGAGCCGCCGCCGAAGCCCGCGAGCGTCGTCGCGATGCCGTCGGCTGCGATGGCGCGACCCATCACCGGGTCGGTGTCGGTGCCGGTCATCTGGCCGACCGACTTCACGTGGCCGATGTTCTCGGCGATCAACGCGATCACCGCAGGCAGGAACAGCGGCAGCACCGACAGGTTGAATGACGGCGCCTGGAACTCGGGAAGGCCGATCCATGGCGCGGAGGCGATCGCGGAGGTGTCGACGTCGCCGAGCGCGAGCGCCAGCAGATACCCGATGACCACCGCGAGGAAGATCGCGAGCCTGCCGATGATGCCGCGGAAGAACGCCAGGATCGCCACCAGCAGGACCAGGGTGACGAGCCCGACCACCGGGCCCTTCTCGAAGTTGGACTTGGCGGCGGGCGCGAGGTTGAAGCCGATCAGCGCGACGATGGCTCCCGTGACCACCGGCGGCAGCGTCGCGTCGAGCCAACCGGTACCGACGAAGTGCACGATCGCGCCTATGACGATCAGCAGAAGACCGACTGCCACCAGACCGCCGAGGGCGCTGCCGGTTCCGTTCGATGCCACTGCGGCGGTGACCGGGGCGATGACCGAGAAGCTCGAGCCGAGATAGCTGGGCAATCGGTTGCCGGTGATGACCAGGAAGAGCACCGTGCCGATGCCGGAGAACAGCAGCGTGGTCGCGGGCGGAAAGCCCGTCAGCACCGGCACCAGGAAGGTCGCGCCGAACATCGCCACCACGTGCTGGGCGCCGATGCCGACGGTGCGCGGCCAGCTCAGTCGCTCGTCGGGCGCCACGACGTGCGCATCGGACGGGACGGGCTTCCAGGTAAGTGGAATCACAAACTGTGACTAGACACCATCGCAGGCGATCTCGCGAGTTATCCGACGGCCGGGACCTAGCGGGGGAGTCGCGCGACGCACCCGCGCGGTCAAGCCACCTCGGGTTGAATTTCCTCGACTACCCACTGCGCGTAGTCGAGGTAGGCGTCGACGTCTTGCACCGGCGGGATCGGCACGCTGCTCACCGTGACGCCCAACTCCGCGAACCAGCCGAGCCGATCGACGATCTCCTGGGCGCCCATTCCGGGTCTTTGCGTTGGATCGTCTACGACCACGTGTCCCTCGCCGATCAGTGAGGTGCCAAGGCCGTAGACCACTTCGAACGGGCCGCCGTCGTATGTCGATTGAGACTTGATGAAGTCCAGCTTGGCGGGAATGTCCGCGGGCTGGATCAGAAACGGCATCCAGCCAGAGGCGAATCGTGCCGCGCGCTTGAGCGCGGGGTCGGCATCACCGCCGATCCAGATCGGCACGTGCGGCTTCTGCACCGGCTTCGGCTCGAACGCCACGTCGTCGAAGGACACGTACTTGCCTGCGTAACTTGGCGAGTCGCTCGTCCACAGTTCGATGATCGCTTCGAGGTATTCGTCGGCCATGCGCCCCCGCTCGTGGAACGGCACACCGAGGGCTTCGAACTCTTCGGCGTCCCAACCGACTCCGAACGTGACGTTGATGCGGCCGCCACTCAGCCAGTCCGCCGTCGAGAGCGCCTTGGCGGTGATGATCGGATGTTGCAGCGGCAGCACGGTTGCGCAGGAGTTCACTCGAATGCGTTGGGTCGCGCCCGCGAGATGAGCTTGGGCGACGGTCGAATGAAAGTAGTGGGGTCCCGAAAGGGCGACGTGCGAATGCGGGACGACGAAGTGTTCCGGTACGGCGATCATCTCGTAGCCGAGTTCTTCGGCGCGGATCGCCATGACGGTCTGCTCGACGCCGCTCACACTCAGTTCCCACGGCTGGGTCAACGCTTGGAGTTCCATCGCGTGTGGCAACAGAAACATCAGCTTCATCGGGTGATCCCTCCCGCAGCCGGTCAGTTGCGCGGACTGCCCCCACAGGCGGCCAACGCGGGCGCGGGATGGTGGTGGCGGCCCCGGCGCGCCACCACCATTCCCCCGCCCCTTCTGGTGGTCGGGTGTCGCGTCATCCGACCACGTGGTCGCGAAGTCGACCTCTTTCCCAATAAATCGTCTATCCCCCCGTGATGCCTCAACCGAACGGTTGAACTTGGCGCCGCCTAGCGCCGAATGGCGTAGGCGAGTGCGCCGAGCGCCACGACCGCGAGTCCGGTGAGCACCGAGGCCAACGGCAACGAGAAGGCCAGCAGCACGCACCCGATGAGGCCGGCGGTCGGAATCACCTTGCCGCGCAAGGTCAGAGCCGACACATTGGCGATCGCGTAGTACACCAGCACCGCGAACGACGAGAAGCCGATGGCGCCCCGCAGGTCGACAAGGGCCGCGAGGACGGCGACGACCGCGCCGACGGCGAGCTCCGCGCGGTACGGAGTGCCGAACCGCTGGTGCACGGCTGCCAGCGCGGGCGGCAGACGCCGATCGCGGGCCATGGCCAGTACGGTGCGCGACACCCCGAGGATCAAGGCGAGCAGCGAGCCCAGCGCCGCGACCGTCGCGCCTGCCCGAACGACGGGCGTCCACCCGGGGTGACCAGCAGACGTCACCGCATCGGCCAGTGCGGCGGTGGCGGAAGCCGTTGCGGTACTGCCCAATTGGGCGAGAACGGCGACGGCAACGGCCGCGTACACTACCAGCACCAGACCCAGCGCGATCCGGATCGCGCGCGGGATCGTCGTCGTCGGATCGCGTACCTCCTCGCCCAGTGTCGCGATGCGTGCATAACCGGCGAACGCGAAGAACGACAACCCGGCCGCCTGAAGCACGCCGAGCACGCTCGCGTCGTGCCACGCCAGGCGCGAGACGTCGGCGCCACCGGACCCGACGATCACGACGACGACGGCGGCCAGGACCGCCAGCACGACGGCGACGATGATCCGGGTGAGCCACGCCGACTTCTGGACGCCGACGGTGTTCACCGCAGTCAGTGCCACCACCGCGGCGACGGCCACCGCGTGGGAGCACTCCGGCCAGGCGTAGACGCCGACCGTGAGCGCCATCGCGGCACACGACGCGGTCTTGCCGACGACGAAACTCCATCCGGCGAGGTAGCCCCAGAACGGGCCGAGCCGCTCACGGCCATACACGTAGGTGCCGCCGGACTGCGGGTAGAGCACGGCCAGTCGGGCCGACGACGTGGCATTGCAGTAGGCGACGACCGCGGCGATGGCCAGCCCCAGCAGCAGCGCCGACCCCGCGGCCGCGGCGGCGGGGGCCAGCGCGACGAAGATGCCCGCACCCAGCATCGAGCCGAGTCCGATGGTGACGGCGTCGATCGTGCCGAGGCTGCGTCGCAGCGCGGGCGGTTCTGGCGCGGCCACGCGGTAGAGCGTAGTCAGCTAGGCGGGGTAGGCCGACGTGAGGCGGCTCGCCTCGGGCTTGAGGAAGACGTCGTTGAAGGTGACCGTGCGCAGCTTGCGGTCGTGGATGATATCGATCAGTTGGTGATAAACGGTCGTGACCGGCGGGTGGTTGAGGTGACCGATGACGACCGACTGCGGCAGGTAGTACTTGTCGGCGTTGGCGACGATGTCGCGCGGGGCGAGGATCTGGTCGTCGCCCTGGTTGCCGTTCCACAGTGCGGTCTCGGTGTAGCCGAGATCGGCGGCCACCGACTGGACCAACTCGTTGTAGGCGCCGTACGGCGGCCGGTAGTAGGGCGTGGCATCGACGCCGAAGGTGTCTCTGATGAACTGATCGGTGTGCCGTAGCTCGTCCGCGATCCGCGCACCGGTCAGCTTCGTGAGGTCCGGATGAATCCAGGTGTGGTTGCCGAGCTGGATCTGGCCCGACTCCACCAGCGGCATCAGCAGGTCACGGTTGTCCGTCCACGACGAGAACACGCCGGTGACGAACATGGTGAGGCGGATGCCGGTGTCCTTCGCCAGCTGGCAGTAGCCCCGCACGACTGCGGTGTCGACCCCGTCGTCGAGGGTGAGCGACAGCAGGTCGGCCGAACCTGGCAACGAGCTGAGTACGCCACCGCCGGGAAGCAGCATCCGGGCCTGCGCGGGTGGAGGTGGCAGCAGTTCGGGCCACGGGGGAGGCGGTGGCGGTCCGACGGGTGCGGGGGGTGGGGCGACCTGCGCGGCCTGGCTCGGCGTGCCCGCGCCACAGCGGACGAGGGCGATGCCTGCTGCCGACGCGACCACGCCCATGAGCACGTTGCGGCGGGACAGCATGGTCCCATCCGTCACTTTGGTCACATCCGGCACGTTCAGCAGGGTAACTGCCCGTTGGCCGATAACCGGGGAAGCTGGGGCGACTGTCGGATATTCGGGGCTTGGCGTTTGCCGTCAGTCGGCTGCGAACCGCCGCGATCGCTACCGGTTGCGGAGCGCGTTGACGGCCAGGTAGCCGCCGTATCCGAGCAGGCCGACCAGCGCCAACTTCCGGGTCTTCGGCACGGCCAACCCGAGACCGATCACCGTCTCGAGGCCACCGTTGGTCTTGAGGTGACGCGCGGTGTCCCTCGGGAACGCGCGCTTCGTGATGCCCTCGAACAACTCCGGGCGAACGAAGTGCGCGGCACCCGTTCCGGCCAAGGCCAATCCGGCGAGCGCTTGCAACTTCGAACTACTCTCCTGCGGCACGTACCGGTCCTCTCTGGTCAAGCCATCTGATAGTCGGTCAACGGAAACTCCGACGCTTCCTTGATGGCCGTCTCGGTCGACGACGGCCGCAGCAGCGTGGGCTCGCCTGCCGGATTGAAGTAGTACGAACGGGCACTCGCGCAGTTGCCGGTCGTGAACAACGAGTCTCCGAGGAGTTCGGTCATCCGGTCCAGGAAGGCCGTGTTCGCTTCCTCGGTGACCTCGAAGGTGGTGGCACCGCGGCGCTTCACCTCGGACAGCAGCCGGTCCATCAGCCGCATCTGATATTCCATCGTGTTGAAGAAGTTCAACCCGAGGAACGCATACGGACTCGCCAGGCTCAGGTAGTTGGGGAAGTACGGCATCGACACGCCTTGGTACGCCTGGAACCTGGTGTCGCGCCACCACTTTCCGAGATCTCGACCGTCGCGGCCGATGACCTCGATCGAGGGGAAGTTCGCTTCCCACAGGTCGAAGCCGGTGGCCAGCACCAGGGTGTCGATGACGTTCTTGGTGCCGTCGTTGCCGACCAGGCCGTCGGCCTCGACGTGGTCGATGCCCGCGTCCTGCAGGTGCACGTGCGGCTTGGTGAACGCGCGGTAGTACCCGTTGGAGAACGTCGGGCGCTTGCAGCCGAAGTCGTAGTCGGGTGTCAGGCGGCGACGCAGGTCGGGGTCGCGGATCACCGCGAACCGGTGCAGCCTCGAGAGGTCGGCGGCCGAGATGTTGAACCGCCCGCGGAAGGTCTTGTAGTGCCGTACACCGACGGAGACCATCACTTCGTAAATCGAATCGGTCAGCCAGCGAAGGACGCGCTGCGTCAAGGGGATTCGCGCGAACAGCCGCTTGGTCCGTTCCCCGAAGCGCACGTCGATCTTCGGCACCACCCAGATCGGGGTGCGCTGGTAGACGGTGAGGTCAGCGGCTCGCTTGGCGAGTTCGGGGATCAACTGCACGGCGGTGGCGCCGGTGCCGATCACCGCGATGCGGCGGCCGGTGGGGTCGAAGTCGTCCTCCCACTCGGTGGTGTGGATGACCTTGCCGTCGAAACTGGTGATGCCCGGAATGTCCGGCACTGCCGGCTGGGACAGGAATCCCGTCGCCTTGATGAGGTAACGCGCGGTGATCGTGGCACCGCCGGCCACGACGATCCGCCACACGCTGGCATCCTCATCCCAGCGGGCACCCTCGACCGTCGTGTTGAAGCGCATGTGCTTGCGGACGCCGTACTTGTCGGCGACGTCGTCGGCGTACTGCTTGATCTCCGGACCCGGCGTGAACAGGCGCGACCAGTTCGGGTTGGGCTCGAAGAAGTAGGAGTACGTCGTCGTGGGCACGTCGACGGCCAGGCCGGGATAGTGGTTGACGTGCCAGGTGCCGCCGAGATCGTCCTCGCGGTCCAGGATGACGAAGTCGTCGAAGCCGAGCCGCTTGAGCTGGATGGCTGCGCCGATCCCAGCGAACCCGGCTCCCACGATGACCGCGTCGAATTGCTCCGTAGTCATTCCCAAGACGG
Organism: Mycobacterium sp.; assembly: GCA_025965555.1. Taxonomy (GTDB): domain Bacteria; phylum Actinomycetota; class Actinomycetes; order Mycobacteriales; family Mycobacteriaceae; genus Mycobacterium. Next base: position 3,338 of record JAOPWT010000181.1, on the reverse strand, counting down.
TACCTCAGGTACCAGGTAGGGCGGGTATGCCCGCCGCTAGCCCTTGAGTGATCCGCTCCGCTTGTCCTCCGTCGTCGCGATGCACACGATCGCCCGGTCGCCCTGGGCCCACGTCTCCGCCGTCGGGTAAAGCACGAACACGCCGATCGAGTCGTCTGCCATCGCCTCCGGCGAGTAGGACTCCAGCTCCGCCGGGCACTTGTTCTGCCACTCGTTGATCGTGGCCTGGCCCGGGTAGTCCCCGTCGGGCATCGTCAGCACCGCATAGACCTCACCAGCGTGGGGCTCAGCGCAATCCGCCTTCGGCACCAACTGCACCAGCGAGCCGTCCGGGATGTCGGTGATGCAATCGCCCACCGCCAGATCGGTGGCGATCACCTTGTCCTTGGTGGACACCATGAAGAACACGACCGCAGCGGCCACCCCTGCGAGCAGCAGAACGGCGAGGATCGCCAGGCCGATGAACAGCCCCTTGCGCGACTTCTTCTTCGGTGCCGGGTACGGGTAGCCGGCAGCGGGCTGGCCGTACTGCCCCGGCGGCCCGTACGGACCATGCTGATACGGCATCGGGGGAGGCGGCGGCGGGTACTGCGCGCCAGGCGGTTGATACGCAGGCGGCAGATTCGGGTCTCCCGACGGCCAGGTCATCCCCGGAAGATAGCAGGATCAGTGCCGCAGGAACCGGAGTGCGGCAGCGACGGCCATGGCAGGCACGTCGAGGGTCTTGGAGCCGAGGTCGTGACGGGCACCGGTCACCTCGACGACCTCGGTCGGAGCCCAGATCAGGGCCGCTGCCGCCCGCAGTTCGGCGATGGTGCCGAACGGATCGGAGGTGCCGTGCGTGAAGACCGTCGGCGCGGTGATCCGGGGCAGGTGTTCGGTGCGAGCGCGGTCGGGCTTGCCCGGCGGGTGCAGTGGATAGGAGAACAGCGTGAGCACGTCGACCTCCAAGCCATCGGCCACGGCCATCGACGTCATTCGGCCCCCGTACGAGTGGCCACCCGCGAGCACCGGGCCGTCGGTCAGGGTGCGGGCCAGGGCGACGGCCTCGACGATGCCTGCCTGATCGGCGGCGGCAGATCCCGACGGTGGCCCCTTGGGCCGACGCCGTCGGTACGGCAGGTCGTACCGCACCCCCGTGAAGCCGCGCCCCGCCCACTGGTCGCACAACTTGATCAGCATGGGCGACTGCCTGCTGCCGCCCGCGCCGTGCGTCAGAAGGACGATTCCCGTCGGCTCGCCCGCCGGGGCGTGCGCGATGCCCGCGATCGCGTCAAAGTCCATTGGTGAGCCGAAAGAGCGGGGAGACAGGACCGTGGCCATGGCCCAATGGGTATGCAGCGCGCAGACATTCGGTGACCCAACCCTTCGCGAAGGCCACCGCGTCGGGCACCGAATAGCCGTGCGCCAACGCCGACGCAGTGGCGGCCGCAAGGGTGTCGCCCGCGCCGTGGTCGTGGCCGGTGTCGATGCGCCGGGCGTCGAAGGTGAAGAACTCCTGGCCGTCGAAGAGCACGTCGGGGGCCCCCGGTGACGACCGCAGGTGCCCGCCCTTGACCAGCGCCCATCGCGGTCCAAGTGCGTGCAGCGCCCGCGCTGCGTCCCGCTGCGTCGCCGCATCGACCACGTCGATGCCGGTGATCAGTCGTACCTCGTCGAGGTTCGGCGTGACGAGCGTGGCCAGCGGAAAGAGGTCACTGCGCAGCGCATCGAGTGCCGAAGGGTGCAGCAGCGGGTCGCCGTGCATGGAAGCACACACGGGGTCGACGACCAGCGGTGCCGTCAAGTCCCCTGCCGCCGAGAGACCACGCCACGTCTCGGAGACGGCTTCGATGATGTCCGACGACGCCAGCATCCCGGTCTTGGCGGCCTGGATGCCGATGTCCTCGACGACGGCCCTGATCTGCCCGGTGATGACGTCGAGCGGAATCTCGTGAAAGCCCTTGACGCCCACGGAGTTCTGCACGGTCACCGCGGCCACCGACACGCAGCCGTGCACGCCGAGCATCGCAAACGTGCGCAGGTCCGCCTGGATGCCCGCGCCGCCGCCGGAATCGGTGCCCGCGATCGTCATGACCCGCAGCGGCGTCTGCCCGGGCGGGGTCAATGGCAGGTACGCAGACATCATCGGCTCCTCGCGCGAGCGCTCGTCGGTGTGCTCAAGGGTAGATAGACGCGGTTGCCACCATCGGCGAACTCCCTTGACTTCTCGGCCATGCCCTTCTCGTAGGCGTCCCTGATGTCGTGGGTGATGCGCATCGAACAGAACTTTGGGCCGCACATCGAACAGAAGTGCGCGGTCTTGGCCGGCGCGGCGGGCATCGTCTCGTCGTGGTACTCCCTTGCCGTGTCCGGATCCAGCGACAGCGCGAACTGGTCGTGCCAACGGAACTCGAAGCGGGCCGTGGACAACGCGTCGTCCCGCAGTTGCGCGCGGGGGTGTCCCTTGGCCAGATCCGCCGCGTGCGCGGCGATCTTGTAGGCGATGACGCCGTCCTTGACGTCCTTGCGATCGGGCAGCCCCAGATGCTCCTTGGGGGTGACGTAGCAGAGCATCGCGGTGCCTGCCTGCGCGATGATGGCGGCGCCGATCGCCGACGTGATGTGGTCGTAGGCGGGCGCGATGTCGGTGGCCAGCGGCCCGAGGGTGTAGAACGGCGCCTCCTCGCACAGTTCCTCTTCGAGCCGCACGTTCTCGACGATCTTGTGCATGGGCACGTGACCAGGCCCCTCGATCATCACCTGGACGCCGTGGGCCTTCGCGATCCCGGTGAGTTCGCCGAGTGTGCGCAGTTCGGCGAACTGGGCCTCGTCGTTGGCGTCGGCGATCGACCCAGGGCGCAGGCCGTCGCCGAGAGAGAACGTGACGTCGTAGCGGGCGAGGATCTCGCAGAGCTCGTCGAAGTGGGTGTAGAGGAACGACTCGGTGTGATGGGCCAGGCACCAGGCCGCCATGATCGAACCGCCGCGGCTGACGATGCCGGTGACGCGGTGCACCGTCAGCGGGATGTAGCGCAGCAGCACGCCTGCATGCACGGTCATGTAGTCGACGCCCTGCTCACACTGCTCGATCACGGTGTCGCGGTACACCTCCCACGTCAGCGCGGTGGGCTCGCCGTCGACCTTCTCGAGTGCCTGATAGAGCGGCACGGTCCCGACCGGAACAGGGGAGTTGCGCAGGATCCACTCGCGCGTGGCGTGGATGTCGCGGCCGGTCGAGAGATCCATGACGGTGTCGGCGCCCCAGCGGGTGGCCCACACCATCTTCTCGACTTCCTCGGCGATCGACGACGTCACCGCGGAGTTGCCGATGTTGGCGTTCACCTTCACCGTGAAGG
>JAOPWT010000135.1 GCA_025965555.1 Mycobacterium sp. | reverse complement strand
GCGGCCAACGGATTGCCGCCGAACGTCGAGCCGTGCTCGCCGGGATGCAGCACGCCGAGCACATCGCGGTCGGCGACGACGGCCGACAGCGGAACCACGCCGCCGCCGAGAGCCTTTCCGAGGAGGTACACGTCCGGCACGACGCCCCAGTGGTCGCACGCGAACGTGCGACCGGTGCGAGCCAGGCCCGCCTGGATCTCGTCGGCCACCATCAGCACGTTGCGTTCGGTGCACAGCGCCCGCACCCGAGGCAGGTAGTCGTCGGGCGGCACGATGATGCCTGCCTCGCCCTGGATCGGCTCGAGAAGGACGGCGACGGTGTTCTCGTCGATCGCGGCGGCCATGGCCTCGACGTCACCGAACGGGACTGCACGGAAGCCCGGCGTGTACGGACCGAAGCCGCGGCGTGCGGTGTCGTCGTCGGAGAAGCTGATGATGGTCGTGGTGCGGCCATGGAAGTTGTTGTGCGCCACGATGATGTTGGACTGATCCTTCGCCACGCCCTTGACGTCGGCACCCCACTTGCGGGCCACCTTGATACCGCTCTCGACGGCCTCGGCGCCACTGTTCATCGGCAGGACCATGTCCTTGCCGCAGAGGTCGGCGAGCGCGGCGCAGAACGGGCCGAGCTTGTCGGAGTGGAACGCCCGGCTCACCAGCGTGACGGCGTCGAGCTGGGCGTGCGCGGTCGCGATGACCTCGGGATTGCGGTGGCCGAAGTTGACCGCCGAGTACGCGGCGAGGCAGTCCAGGTAGCGGCGCCCCTCGACGTCGGTGATCCAGACGCCCTCGGCCGTCGCGGCGACGACGGGAAGCGGCGAGTAGTTGTGCGCGGCGTACTGGTCGTCGACCGCGATCGCGGCCGACGAGCGCTCGCGCGCCGAGCCGATGGACCCCGCGGTGGGATTCCCCGTCTCGGTCATCACGGAATCCAGAATGGTCACGAGTACACCTCCAGCGTGCAGCATTTGACGGATCCGCCGCCCTTGAACAACTCCGACAGATCGATGCCGATGGGCTCGAATCCGGCGTCGGTGATTTGCATGGCGAACCCCGTGGCGTTGACGGGCAGCAGCACGTGCTTGCCGTCGGAAACGACGTTGAGGCCGAGGACGTAGGCGTCGGCGGTGGCCACCTCGATGGCATCGGGGAACAGCGCCTGCAACTGCGCACGCGCGTCCGCGCTGAATGCGGGCGGGTAGTACGCGATGGTGGTGTCGTCGAGCACCGCCAAGGCCGTATCGAGGTGATAGAAGCGGGGGTCGACCAACTCCAGGCTGGTGACCGGCAGCCCAGTGATCTCGGCCACCTCGGCGTGAGCCCGATGATCGGTCCGAAAGCCGTGGCCCGCCAATATCATTGAGCCGACGACCAGCAGGTCGCCCTGTCCCTCGTTGACGTGGCGGGTGTAGGTGGGCTCGAAACCGTGGCTGCTCATCCACTCGGCGTAGGCAACGGCCTCGCCTTCGCGCTGCGGGTAGGCAAAGCGGGCGACGACGGCCTTGCCGTCGACGACCAGTCCGCCGTTGGCGGCGTAGACCATGTCGGGAAGGCCTGCGACCGGCTCCACCATCTCGACGGTGTGGCCGAGCTCGCGGTAGGTCGACAACAGCTTCTCCCACTGGCGGACCGCGAGTGCGGTGTCGACGGACGTCGACGTGTCCATCCAGGGGTTGATCGCGTAGGAGACGGTGAAGAACGTCGGCGCCGTCATGGCGTATCGGCGGAGGCGGGGCTTGCGGACTCGCGGCGTCGTTGCGGCGACATCGAACGCCGGGGTACCGGCGAAATCAGAAATCGTCATGAAATAGACGATATGGGTCGCTCGTCACGCAATCAATCGCCACTCATTGCGTATTGGTACACACTTCGTTGTGCCGAAGCTACAATTGCGGCGTTTTGTTGTGCACGGACGGGAAGAAGACACATGGACAGGCTCGATCAGACCGACGAACGCATTCTGGCCGAGTTGGCCGACCACGCCCGCGCCACGTTCGCCGAGATCGGGCAGCGGGTGAATCTGTCCGCGCCCGCGGTCAAACGACGCGTCGACCGCATGCTCGACGACGGCGTCATCCGCAGCTTCACCACCGTCGTCGACCGCAATGCGATCGGTTGGAACACCGAGGCCTACGTACAAGTCTTCTGCCACGGCACGATTGCGCCCGCGGAGCTCCGCGAGGCGTGGGTCGGCATCCCCGAAGTCGTCAGCGCGGCGACCGTCACCGGCACGGCGGACGCCATCCTGCACGTGCTCGCCAGGGACATGCGCCATCTCGAGGAGGCCCTCGAACGGATCCGGGCGAGCGCCGACATCGAACGCAGCGAGAGCATCGTCGTGCTGTCGAACATCATCGAGCGCGCCCGGGCCTGAGCCGTAGGGTGGCGGACACCCGAACTAGTCGATCGTGTAGTAAAGCCCTGTGACTTCTACAGGTGGCATCGTCATCGTCGGTGGCGGACTTGCTGCGGCGCGCACGGCTGAACAGCTGCGCCGCGCCGAGTACGCGGGCGTCATCACGCTCATCAGCGACGAGGACCATCTGCCCTACGACCGGCCGCCGCTGTCGAAGGAAGTGCTGCGCGCCGAGACCGACGACGTCCTGCTCAAGCCAGCCGAGTTCTACGAGGAGAAGGACATCACCCTGCGCCTCGGATCGGGTGCAACGACCCTGGACACCCAAGCCCAGACGGTGACGCTGGCCAACGGCGACGTCATTTCCTACGACGAGCTGGTCATCGCAACGGGCCTGGTGCCCAAGCGGATTCCATCGTTCCCCGACCTCGAAGGCGTTCGCGTACTGCGGACGCTCGACGAGAGCCTCGCGTTGCGTGAGCACGCCGGCTCGGCACGACATGCCGTCGTCATCGGGGCGGGCTTCATCGGCTGCGAGGTGGCCGCGAGCCTGCGCAAACTCGGCGTCGAGGTGGTCCTGGTCGAGCCACAGCCCACGCCACTGGCCTCCGTGCTCGGCGAGCAGATCGGCGAGCTGGTGGCCCGCATCCATCGCGCCGAGGGCGTCGACGTGCGGTGCGGCATCGGGGTGACAGAGGTGAAGGGCACCGATCACGTCGAGAAGGTCGTACTCGCCGACGGCACCGAACTCGACGCGGACATCGTCGTCGTCGGCGTCGGTTCACGGCCGTCGACCGACTGGCTCGATGGCAGCGGCGTCGAGGTCGACAACGGCGTCATCTGTGACGTGGCTGGCCGCACCAGCGCTCCCAACGTGTGGGCGATCGGGGACGTCGCCTCATGGCGTGATGCCCAGGGACACCAAGTGCGCGTTGAGCATTGGAGCAACGTCGCCGAGCAGGCCCGGGTCATCGTGCCCGCGATGCTCGGCGTCGAGGCCACGTCCGCCGTGGTGGTGCCCTACTTCTGGAGTGACCAGTACGACGTCAAGATCCAGTGCCTCGGCGAGCCGGAGGCCGACGACATCGTGCACGTCGTCGCCGACGACGGCCGCAAGTTCCTGGCCTACTACGAGCGCGATGGCGCGGTCGTCGGCGTGGTGGGTGGCGGCATGCCGGGCAAGGTGATGAAGGTTCGCTCCAAGATCGCTGCCGGTGCACCGATCGCCGACGTCCTCGGCTGATTCCATTTCGGCGTGGGTCAGAACTCGCCGAGGTAGAACCGGGTGCCCTGGT